>CALAKE010000702.1 GCA_937922775.1 uncultured bacterium
TCCGTGCTCGGCCTGGCCCGACTGCATGATCGAGGGAATCTGGTGAACCTTGTCCTCTCGCATCAAGTTGCGGACGGCCGAATTCGGAATCAGCACCTCCATGGATAGCACTCGCCCAGCACCTCGAGCCGCCGGTAGCAGCGACTGCGACAGCACGCCCTCGAGCACAAACGAGAGCTGCGTCCGGATCTGCTGCTGATGGTCGGCGGGAAAGATGTCGATGATGCGGTTGATTGTTTGAACAGCCGAGTTCGTGTGCAGAGTGGCGAAGGTCAAGTGACCTGTTTCGGCGAGCTGGAGCGCCAACTCGGTGCTCTCTCGGTCACGCATCTCACCCACCAACACGATGTCGGGATCCTCACGCAGCGCCGACCTCATTGCCGCGGGGAATGACTTCGTGTTCGCGTGAAGCTCGCGCTGATTCACGATGCAGTTCTTATGTGTGTGTAGGAACTCGATAGGATCTTCGATAGTGATGATGTGCTCGTGACGCTCGTCGTTGATGAGGTCGACCATCGCGGCCAGTGAAGTCGTCTTGCCGCTGCCGGTCGGGCCCGTAACGAGTACGAGGCCGCGCGGCTTTCGGCACAGGTCTTTGACGACCCTGGGTAGCCCCAGTTCCTCCATCGCCGGAATCTCCCAAGGCACTACTCGCAGAGCACCCGACACGCCGGCACGCGACTCGAATACGTTGGCACGGAAGCGGGCCATTCCCTGCAGGCCGAAGGAGAAGTCGAGCTCCATGTTCTCCTCGAAAAGCCGCTTCTGTTCCTCGGTCATGACTGAGTACATCAGTGCTTTCGTGGTGGCCGGGTCGAGGTCTACGTAAGGGAGAGGACCCAACTTGCCGTCGATTCGAACTTGGGGAGCCGATTCCGGCGTGAGGTGAAGGTCACTGGCCCCCATGTCGGTCATCTCGCGGAGGAGATCCGCGATGTCCGGAATGGCGCCCCGCTGTACCGTCTGGCTGTCGTATTGCTGCATGTCAGCTCTTCCCCGGCTGCAAGGGACAAAGGGGTTCGGCTACGGTCGGTTGCCTGTAACCGCCCTGTGCGCAAGCCTTCCGCCCATGATCGCACCTAACTCTAGCGATCGCGCAGAGGCATGTAAAGACCATTCTTGGTCCTAGTTGATTATTTCTAGTCATTTGTGCATATCACTAAGCTTCTTATCGTGTGATATCGCATCACGCGCGTGAATTGCACAGGATCTACGGTGCCGGGAACAGGGGGTGGGAACGACCGTATCTGGGGGGCCCTAGTTACCCTCGAACCAGGCCACAGTGCGATGTAGCCCTTCCTCGAAGTCCACTTCGGGGTCATAGCCCAGCCGCTCGTGAGCCCTCTCGATGGAGGCCTGGGAGTGCTGGACGTCGCCTGCCCTGGATTCTGCGTGCTTCGGCTCGATCTCGGCACCGAGAATACCGTTGATCGCGGCCACTAGGTCGAGAAGGGTGTAGCGCTCTCCGCACGCGATGTTGGCCACGGTGGCAGCCTCAGTATCCGATCCGCCCTCTGCAACGGAATCCGGGATATCCAGGACCCCTCCAGCCAGCAGATTGGCTGCTACAACATTGTCCACGTAGGTGAAATCGCGCGACTGGAGTCCATCGCCATAAATCGTCGGACGCTCGCCCTTTAGCATGGCAGTGATGAAGCGGGGCACGACGGCAGCGTACTGCGACTGAGGATCCTGCCAAGGTCCGAAGACGTTGAAGTACCGCAGCGCTACGATCTCGAGGCCGTACTCACGCGCGTAGATGTGACAGAGCCGTTCAACGGCGAGCTTGCTGAGTGCGTACGGGGAGAGCGGACTGGGACGCATGTCCTCCTGCTTGGGCAAGGTCGGGGTGTCGCCATACACGGATGAAGATGACGCGACGACGACCTTGTTGACGCCAGCTGCCCTACAAGCCTCTAGCAACCTGGCCGTGCCCTCGACGTTTGCGGCGAGCGTGCTTGCGGGGTCGGCGAACGATCGTGGCACCGACGGGATCGCGGCCTGATGGAACACAGCCTCCACACCCTCCGTAGAGCGCTGGAGCGCAGCATCATCCAGGAGAGAACCATGCACGAAATCCAGGTCGGGCGAGGCAATTCGAGTCAGATTCTCGCGGCGGCCGCTCGACATGTCGTCGAGAACAACAACCTGGCAGGCGAGATCGAGGAGCTTGGCTGACAGATGGGAACCGATGAATCCGGCTCCCCCGGTGACCAGATAGCGGGTGCTAGGCAATCGTCTCTCGCAAAACTTCGTCGACCGTCGTGATGCCTTGCCAGATCTTGGCGAGGCCGCTCTCACGCAGCGTGATCATTCCTTCGGCTCGAGCCTGCGCTCGGATCTCACTCGTCGGCGCCTTGTTCAGCACCATCTCGCGAATGCCGTCGGTGACCGGAAGAACCTCGTACAAGGCAACTCGACCCTTGTAGCCGGAACCATTGCAGTCGGGGCAACCGGCGGGCCGGTAGACCATGATGTTTTCGGCGTCCTCGGGAGAGAAGCCGATGTCGATAAGGGCCTCGCCGCTCGAGGGCGCCGGCTCACGACACTTCGCACACACTCGTCGCACCAGGCGTTGCGCGACCACGAGCTGAACGGAGCTGGCAATCAGAAACGGCTCCATGCCCATGTCGATAAGACGGTTGAAGGAGCTCGGGGCATCGTTGGTATGCAGGGTGGAGAGCACCAGGTGACCCGTGAGCGCTGCCTTGACCGCAATCTCAGCCGTCTCGCCGTCACGAACCTCACCAACGAGAATGATATTGGGGTCTTGACGCAAGAAGGAACGGAGCGCTGCAGCGAACGTGACGCCGATTTCCTCTCGAACCTGCACCTGGTTGATCCCGACGAGGTTGAACTCGACCGGGTCCTCGGCGGTCATGATGTTGGTGTCGGGCTCGTTGATGTTGGAGAGGGCCGAATAGAGCGTGTTGGTCTTACCGGAACCGGTCGGGCCGGTCACCAGCACGATGCCGAAAGGCTTCCGGATGGCCTCGTCAAAGCGCTGCAGCGACCAAGGCTCGAAGCCGAGCCTGGTCATGTCGAGCATGAGGCCTTCAGGGTCGAGAAGGCGCATCACGATCTTCTCGCCCCAGATCGTCGGAACGGTCGAGACGCGAAGGTCGAGCTCGCGCAGCCGGTTCTCGAGGTTCACGCGCAACTTGATGCGACCGTCCTGGGGACGCCGGCGCTCGGAAATATCGAGCTGGCTCATGATTTTGATGCGCGAGGCCAGCGCATTCTGCATGCTCTTCGGAGGTTCCATGATTTCGTAGAGCACACCGTCG
>CALAKE010000703.1 GCA_937922775.1 uncultured bacterium
TCCGTCCAATGGCTGCCGCCGTCGACGCTGAAATAGACCCCGAACTCGGTCCCCACGAAGAGCAGGTCCTCGTCGAGATGGTCTTGCACAATCGACCAGGTGCCGGATCGTTCGGGCAGGTTGCGGGTGATGTCAGTCCAGGTCTCGCCGCGGTCGCCGCTCACCATCACCCAGGGGCGAAAATCGCCGCGCTGGAAGTTGTTGAACGTCGCAAACACGACGTCGGCGTCGCGACGTGAGGCGAACAAGTCCGTTGCGTAGCTGTTCTCAGGAAGTCCGGGAATGCCGTCGATTGTCCGCCACGCCGCGCCGCCATTCTCTGACACATGTACGAGGCCGTCGTCGGTGCCGACATATAGCAACCCCTCGACCAGCGGCGATTCATCGAGGGCTGAGATCACGCTCAGCGCGGTCGTGTAAAGGTGCCGGCCGACCGCGTCCTCAGGCCATAGCCTGCCCATAACCGGAATCGCGTCTCGGTCGAGCTGACGAGTCAAGTCCGGGCTGATCGGGTTCCATGTGTCACCGCGGTCGTCGCTGCGATAGAGCCGGTTGCCAGCGTAGTAGATCCGTCCGGAAGCGTGCGGGCTGACAACCAGCGGACTGTCCCAGTGCCATCGGCCGGGATCCACAGGTTCCGATTCTTCCTCTCCCTCGCCACGTTGGGGCGGCTTGACGGGTCGAATGTCGGTCCGCTGACCGGTCGTGAGGTTCAGTCGTCCGAGGTTTCCGTTCTGGGACTGTGCATAGACAATCTCGGGCTGGTCGGGGTCGAAATAGGCCTGAAATCCATCCCCGCCGCCGACCTCGAACCAATCGCTGGTGCGAATCCCGACCCGGTTGAGCGTGCGGGACGGGCCACAGATCGTGCCGTTGTCCTGAGCGCCTCCACAAACGAAATAGAACGGTCGCGTCTCATCAGCGGAAACACGGTAAAACTGCGACAGGGGTAGGTTGGTGAAATGTCGCCAGGTCGCCCCGAGGTCGAAGGTCTCATAGAGTCCGCCGTCGTTGCCGATCCACATGTGATTCGGGTCGTCTTCGTCGAATACGATCTCGTGGTGGTCAACATGGATAGCGAAATCCATCTCTTCCCAGGTCGCGCCCCCGTCGCTGCTGCGGGTAATAGGAACCTCGATATTCCAGATGGTGTCGTGCTGATGCGGATCGACGAAGATCTCGCCGTAATACTGCGGATCGCCTCCGGAGTAATCGCTCCTCCGCTCCCAGACAGCACCTCCATCTTCCGAACGGAAGAAACCGCCGTGCTCGCCTTGCGCCACGACGAGCGCGTAGACACGTTCGGGTTGTCTCTTGTCGACACCCAGCGCGATGCGCCCCATGTCGACCGTAGGCAACCCATTCTCGATGCGCTCCCAGGTTGTCCCGGCGTCGGTCGATTTGAAGATGCCCGCCTCAGGACCGCCGCCTATCGTCTGCCCCACGGCACGTCGGCGCTGATAGGCGGCAGCGTAGATGATGTCGGGGTCCTCCGGGTGAAAGACGGCGTCGGTGATGCCGGTATCGTCGGTGACATGCAGCACTCGAGTCCAGCTCCGCCCTCCGTCTGTCGTCTTGTAGAGTCCACGGTCTCCCCCTGAGTTCCACAGGGGGCCGGCGGCTGCGACGTAGACCACGTCGGAATCGCGGGGGTCGATGAGGATGCGCTGGATCTTCTGTGAGTCCTCGAGCCCTACCCTCTCCCACGTAATACCGGCATCAGTCGATTTGTAGACGCCATCGCCGTACGAAGTGCTTCGGTTGTGCGTGTTTTCGCCGGTGCCCAGCCAAACGACGTTCGAGTTACGAGGATCGACGATCACGGCACCCAGAGAATACGAGGGGTACTCGTCGAAGATCGGCGTCCACGTGTTGCCTCGATTGATCGTCTTCCACAATCCCCCGGAGCCCACTGTGAGATACCAGACGTTGTCGTCGTTCGGGTCGATCTCCAGATCGGAAATCCGACCGGTCGTCAGGCTCGGACCGATGCCGCGAAACTCGAGCCCGCGGAAGACCTCGGCGCTCATGCGCCCGACACTCTGTTGCGCCTGGGGTGACGAGGCTCCAACAAGCAGGATCCCAAGGGCAAAAAGAACGAGGACTGCGCGGTGCAGAATGTTTCTCATCGATCCTCACCTGGTTGGGGACCGCTCCCCCGCGAGTGGCGAACTACTGCGGGCGAGAGGTCCTGGGCTACGGCGGCGCGTGGCCGCCGTCGATCATGTCGTCGCTTGACACGTCTGTCGTCGTCGCCGTCTAACGCGTCTACTCAGAAACTACGATCCAGCCGACTTCCTCTAGAATCCTCAGGTAGTCCATTACCTGCTGGTCCTGAAGATCGTCGCCGGTGAGCGCGGCCACACGGTTGCGGATCTCCGCCACCGACCGATCACCGTTGACGAAGTTGAGGATCTGGCTTGTCTGGCCTCGCGCCAGACCGATCTCTTCGAGAGCGTCAGGATGCTCCTCCATGTAGGCACGATAGGCGTCTGTCCGTGTCAGGCTGAACTGCAGCCTCCGTACATCAGGAGCCAAATCTGGGACCGCCAGAAACTGTGACTCGGCCGGCCCTGGCACGGGCGTTTGCGGCTCCGGGGCACCGAGCCTCGCCGCCCGCAGACGCGCCGAGCCCATGAGCTGATCTCGCAGGGCCTGGTGGTACAGCTCCCACTGCGATATGCGATCGTAGACTGCGGCCTGTGCCGCTGTGCTGCCGGTGTATATCTCCTGGACCGAGGCCAGCGCATCGAGCTCCCGCTGAATCGCCGCGTTCACTCGGTTGAGAGCGTTCGCCAGGGCCGTGTCGACAGCCTCTGCCTCGGCAGCATCGATCAGCGCGAGAGCCTGAGGCAGACCGCGCTCGGCGACACGCGCGTAGCCGAAATCAGAAACCGCGTCGAGCATCCGCCCGATTCGCTCGTCACTGAGGTCGGCCGCAGCCAGTGCGGTAGCAGCGCCGATGAAGGCGACGCGCTTCATCTCTGTGGGGTCCGCCTTGTCCGGGGTATCGACGTCCGCGTGGTACCACTGATCCGGCCAGGTAAAAAACTCGATGGCCGGAATCGCCACCGAAGGATTGTTGAAGCAGATGTGGTCGCTGCCGCCCGTAGCCTCGTGGATATAGAAACGGAAGGCATCGATCGAGCCGTTCTTCTCCCACATCGGCTTGGGAAAGTACTGGCCTCCCGGCCGCCCGCGTGGCGAATCTGGCAAATAGACGATGTCGTTGGTGCGCCACACGTAGTTCATGACGGCCTTCGACAGGCCGTCCAGATAGCTCGGCAGGTGCGACGGCGTCTCGCTCATGGTGAACAGGGAGTTATTCTTGCGCAGCCCCTCGGTCACCATGTCCATGTTGATGTTGATGCTCAGGCGGTCGACCCAATCGGGATCGTTGGCGATGAACTCATAGGTGCCTGAAATCTCGTTGGGCCAGAGGAAATACATGGTCCGTCGTGGCCGCTCGATCTGGCCACTCTCAATCAGATGGTGCAGGGCGCGCAGGATCTCGAGCTGAACGACTGGCCCGCCCATGTTGTCGTTCGCGCCGCGCTTCGTATACCCCTCGAACAGGTGGCCGGTGAAGATCACGCCCGGGGCGTCGGGCTCCGTTCCCGGAATCCAGGCGAACACGGCCTCGTACTTGTTTTCATGCTCGTCGATCTGGGCGCTCATCCGCACAGTGAGCTCGATGCCGCGCTCGACATCCTCGAGGAGCTCGGACCACTGACGCCAGGAGACGGACATTCCCATCGTCAGGTTGGCGAAATCGGCGTAGGAGCCTCGTGAGTAGACAACCGAATTCGGGTCGAGATAACGCTCGCGCGAGCTGAACGAGATGACGCCTTCGAGGCCGAGCTCGTCGAGAGCCTGCGCAGCCTCGCCGCGAGGATGCGACCACATGAGGGCTATCTTGCCAGCGAAGGGAAGATGCTCTGAGGACTCGCCCTCGGTTACCTCCCCCTCGGCCTCATGTTCATGAAGCTGGCCCGCCTCGGCCTTGTGGGCCGCCATCTCTCGGAGCTGATCGGCGTTCATGGGGGGCAGGTAGATCAGCCTGCCCGTAGTCTCGCCCGACTGCGAACCCGAAGCGACCAATGCCGCGTCCGCACCAATGCGCGCCACGCGTCGAGGCTCCGGCTCGACGACCCAGAGCTCCCCCGCCGTCGGGTATGAAAAGGTGCCTTCGGCCGGGAGGCGATCGAGTCGCACCGTTTCGATACCGTAGCGTCGCACGAGATCGAAGAGCTCGGCGGCCTCGAAGAACGTATCGGTGAACTCCTCCGGCTCCCGCAGCCAAGGAGCGCCAGCCAGCTTCACCATGTTGTTGAAAGCCATCTGACCGGAGATCTCATTGGTCAGAAGCGTCAGGATCTCCTGCTCGAGGGGAGTCTCGAGCGGATCCTGTGCGCGCACAGCCGCCGGCAACAAGAACCCGGCGACAACAAGAAGGGTAGCGAGGCCGACCCAGCGATTCTGCGTGTCCATGTTTCTTCTCCGCTAGGGGTGACAGAGAGCTTGGCGAATCCGCGGCGCGAGGACGCACACGAAATGGGCGCGGCCCCCACGCCTACACACCGTCCTAACCCAGCGGCAGGACAATGGCAAGCGCGAGGCGGGACGAGCGCTCCTGGCCGGAAATGCGAAACGCCCCGCCCGGGCAATGCCCGGAACGGGGCGTTTCGAAAGTCGTTAGACTTACTAACTCCTAATCAGCAGCTATGCGGGGCGAACGTTATCAGCGGCCGGACCCTTGGGGCCGTCCTTGATCTCGAACTCCACGCTCTGACCTTCGCTCAGGGACTTGTAACCACTGCCCTGAATCGCGGAGTGGTGGACAAAGACGTCCGGGCCGTCCGGCTGCTCAATGAAGCCGAAGCCTTTGGAGTCGTTGAACCACTTCACGGTACCTGTGGCCATGTGCTTGGCCCTCCTTCTGTTGGGTTGTCCTAAGTAGCTGCTCGCTGACAGAAGAAAAGCCGGGCACAAAAAACGCCGCCCGTTGCAGCTTCGGCGGCTTGCCTACTGATTTCCGTCCTAAAGCAAACTACAACACTGTGGAAAAGGTAACACAAAACTCCACGTCTAGCGACCATTTCAGGGGCACTGCCCCCTCACCCGTCGCCTGCCTTCACCGGCACGTTATCTCAGGCGTCAACCGAAAATACGCCGCGATCGCACCATGAGATAGGACACGGAAGAAACTCAGCCTCAGCGCTTCACTGCAATTCCTGTCAGCTCGAACCGACCTCCCCGCAACAGAGGACCCGAACCGATAAATGCGCGCGCTGGGTAGTGGTCGGTGAAGTAGGTGCGATAGATAGCGTTGAACTCGTCATAGAGCGTCAGGTCGGGACAATAGATGCGTACCTGGACCAGGTCGTCCATGGTCATACCGACCATCTCGAGCCTCGTCTTCATACTGTCCAACACGATCCTGATTTCCTGCTCGACGTCTTCCGGCGGAGCGCCGGTTGCCGGATCCACGCCGATAGCGCCGGAGAGGTAGAGCGTATCGCCCACCAAGACAGCGTTGCTGTACGGCAGGTCGTCGCTCCGACCCGGCAGATTGAGATATTGGGGCGTGGTCGAGGTTTGGGTGGCCCCAACAGTGGCCAGCGCCACCAACGCGGCCAACCCGGAAGCGATCAACGCAACACGCAAGCCTCTCATGAGATCCTCCTGAATGGTCTGCTGAGCCGGACCTGTCCGACTCGCCGAAGGAGGCTGAAAGCTATCACACGGGAGAGAAAAGGCCAGGGGTTGGCGTAGAAGCCAAAGGGGGCACTCAGGAGGAATGGAGGTCGGGTTACTCGGGGCTGGGCCAGACGTGAATCTCTGCGCCCACTGATTACTTGCGCTCGCTACGACCCTGGAGGGGCGGCTAGACGATCACTGCCAGCGCCCAAAGCGTGGCTGCCATTGCCAGCACTGTGGCCATCGCGACTCTCTGCTGTTCGAGATAGGACATCGGCATCCATCCAGGGGAGCAAGAACTCGGTATCTATTCCTATGACGTGCCGAGGGGCCGGAAGGTTGCATCCGGCGCAAAGAATTCCCCTGGGGAGCTCGGCCTCGCGCGGTTCCAGTTCATGCCGGTTGCCGATGAAGAGCTTCAGCGAAGCCGCACCGGACCCGAATTCAACGGCGCCCATGTCACAGACTCTGGCTCCGTCACCGTCGCCATCAACCGGCCGAACATAGCCGCGCTGATCTTCGTTCAGCGGAAGCCCTGTAGGCTCGGTACAACCGCTCGGGTCCCCCGCATCGATGGCTGGGC
>CALAKE010000704.1 GCA_937922775.1 uncultured bacterium
TCCTCGCTTTCCAGCGCTGATGCCTTCTACGGCTGAACCGAATCCCGGCCCGGTACCCACTAATCAGCGTCGGTACGATAGCGGTCGAACCACTCCAGGATGTGCAACACCTTGGAGATCAGGTAGCTGGGACGGGCAGCGATGCCGTGGGAAGCCTCGGGGATTCGCACCAGAGCGGTGTCTACCTGCTCGATCTTGAGCGCGGCATAGAACTGCTCCGACTCGGACATCGGCGTACGATAGTCGACCTCGCCGGTCAGCAACATAGTCGGAGTCGTAACGTTGCCGACGTGGTGCAAAGGCGAGCGCGCCATGTACTGCTCGAGGTGCTCCCAGGGCGGCCCAGGGAACCAGTACTTGTAGAAGAAGGGGATGCCATCGGCCGTGAGCACGAAGCTGTACCAGTTGATCACCGGCTTGGCTGATACCGCCGCCGCGAATCGATCCGTGTGCCCGACGATCCAGGCCGTCAGCACGCCGCCGCCACTGCCGCCAGTAACGAAGAGGTTGTCTTCGTCTATGTATCCACGGGCGATCACGGCATCGACGCCGGAGATCAGGTCGTCGTAGTCCTGGCTCGGATAGTTGTGATGGATGAGATTGCCGAATTCCTGGCCGTAGCTCGAGCTGCCGCGCGGATTGGTGTAGAGCACGACGTAGCCGGCGGCCGCCATGAGCTGCACCTCGGCCGCGAATCGATCGCCGTAGTTGGCGAACGGGCCACCGTGGATTTCCAGAATCAACGGGTACTTCTTGCTCGGGTCGAAGCCGGGCGGAGTAGCGATCCAGCCCTGGATGCGGCGGCCATCAAACGACGAGTCGTACCAGATCTCCTCGACCTCGGCGAGCTCCTTGCTGGCGAACAGGTCATCGTTCAACCGTGTAACGCGCCGCACATCTCCCGGGCCCTCCTCGCCAACGGCCAGGTCGGCCGGGTAGCTCGGCCGGCTTTGGGTGAATGCGAAGCGGCCGCTGCTCGCCACGGAAAACTGCCCGGCTCCATATGGCCGTCCGAGCGACAGTCCACCGACATCCCGGGCCAGGTCTTGAACCTGCCCGTCGAGTGACATGAAGGCTATCTTCGTGTTGCCCTCGTCGTCGTACTGGAAGTAGACACCGCTGCCGTCTGCCTTCCAAACGTGGGCATTCACGCCGCGATCGAAGTCGCCCGATAGCAGCGTCGGGTTACCGCCGTCACGATCCATGACGTAGAGCCGGGTAATGTCGTAGCCCTGATATCGCTCATCGTTGCCGAGATAAGCGATCTTTGTGGCGTCGGGTGAGAGCTCCGGCCTGAAGTCCGGCCCGTGCCGATCCGTGAGCGCATTGATCGCGCCGTCGACCAGTGACACTTCGTAGATCTCCGAATTGGCCGGCTCCCACTCGCGATCCTCGTGCCGATTGGCCGAGAAGATCAGTGAATCTCCGCCCGGGCTCCAGGCGATGGTGCCACCGTGGTGGTACGGGCCCCCGGTGATCTGCCGTGGAGTACCGCCATCCGCCGAAAGAACGAAGATCTGCTGGTAGCCGTCCTCTATGTAGCCCGCGCCGTCGGCGCGATAGTCCGTCCGGGTGATCACCTTGGCCGGAGCGGCCCACTTCGCGCCTTCGGGCTTCGGAGGAAGGCTGACGAACGATTCGGGCGCTTCGGGCACGAACATCGTGAATGCGATCCACTGGCCTTCGGGCGACCAGTGCACGGCGTAGGGCGATTCGGTGAGGTTGGTGAGCTTGGCCGTTTGTCCCGTGTCCATCCAGCGCAGCCAGAGCTCCACGCCACCGTCCCGGGCCGAGGCGTAGAGCAACTTCGTGCCATCGGGCGACCAGCGTGGGGCAAAATCGTTCTGGTTGCCCGTCGTCAGCGGCCGCGCGTCAGTACCATCGAAGTTGACGATCCACAAGTTCGAGAACGACCCATCGGTCATGATGTCGTTGAAGTTGCGAGCATAGACAACCTGCTCACCATCGGGCGAAATCTGCGGATCCGAGATCCACTCGAGCTGGAAGATATCGAGCGGCTCGAGGCCGTGGGGGCCATCGTGGGCGGCGGCGCCATGGGCACCTGGCGAGGTACCAATAGCCATGAACGGAACCGCCAGCGCGATAAGCATCAGGGTAAACGGCCGATACGACTTGGGCATGGTGTCTTCTCCAGGGACAAAATCTCCGACCGAGGGGCGCCTCATCAGCTCGGTGCTTCCGCGGCCACAGGTCTTCGCGAGCGATTGCGCGGAAGCTTACCCCGGCCGGTCATCCGGAGGCGAGGAGAGGGGTGGCCTTTCAACGGGGATCGCCTGGGGCCCAGCCCGAAGCGAAACTTGACGAGAGAAGACCATTCTTGTACGTTTTGTACATAATGTACATATTCTTATGGAGATCACCATGGAGAGCGTCAGCACCGCAGAAGCCCGCAAGTACCTCGCAGATCTTCTCAATCGAGCTGCCTACGGCAAGGAACGGTTCGTGGTGACACGCCACGGCAAGGAGCTGGTGGCGATCGTTCCCGCGGAGGACCTCGAGCTCCTCGAGCGTCTTCGGCAGTTCGCCTCCCGCAAAGAAATCGATGAAGCTCTCCGCGAGCTCGACGAGGGCGAGGGTGTGACCTGGGAGTCGCTCAAGTCGGAGCTGGGCCTGTAGATGCCTGAAGTTTGGAGTGTACGGCTGGCGCCGGGCGCCGCAACGGCGTTCAGGCTCCTCCCGAGGGAGACCCAACGCCTGTTGGCCGCCCGCATCGACCACCTCGCCGCTTTTGGCCTGCCGGCGGGGCTTCCGGAGATTGGTGGCCCCGATGCGATCCGCTGTCTGCCGGTGGAGGATATCGTGCTGCTCTGCGGAGAGGTCGCGGAGCAGCGAGTTGTCACGATCCTGACGATCGAGCCGCTGAGCGAGCCGGCCCCGAGCACCCTCAAGCGCATCTTCGATCTCCGGGTGCGACGCGCCTGGGCGGGAAGCCTTCTGGCCGACCTAGTGCAAGATGTTCAGTTCGCACTGCGCATGTTCGCCCGCAGCCCGGGATTTGTGGCCGTCACGGTGCTGACGCTGGCCATTGGGATCGGAGGAAACACGGCGATCTTCAGCGTCTTCAACAACGTCTTTCTGCATCAACTCCCATTCCGGGACGGCCATCGGGTCGTGCGACTGCGCGATTTCGTCATGGCGCCGAGCGGCGAGGTTCGCCGCTACAACATGGCGCCACGCAATTTCTTGACCATCCGCGAGCGAAATACTGTCTTCGAGATGGTCGTCGGCATGAGGGGGACCAGCCTCACGCTCACCGGCACGGATGAGCCCGAGCGCATCAGCGGCACGGGCGTGTCGGAGGACTGGGCACCAGCCTTGGGCCTTCAGCCAATTCTCGGCAGGACCTTCTCCGCGGAAGAGGAGCGCCTGGGCAACGATAGCGATGCAGTGATTCTGTCGCACGGGCTCTGGCAGCGGCGCTTCGGCTCCGATCCGGAGATTATCGGCGCGACCGTTACCTTGAATGCCCGCGATCGCACGGTCGTAGGTGTAATGTCCACCGGGTTGAACTTCCCCTATGACTCTGATGCCTGGATTCCGTGGACCTTCGATCCCCACGATGGTCGCGCCCACGGCCTGAATATCCTGGCCCGCCTACAGGAGGGAGCCAGCTTCGAGCAAGCGCGCCAGGAGCTCAACTCGATTGCTCGCGATCTCGAGCAGGAGTTTCCCGATACGAACACGAATGCCGGACTCTCGATCGAGTGGGCCCGCGACAACTTCATTGATGAGGAAGATCGCATTGTGCTGGCCCTGCTCGGTGCGGTTGCCTTCCTACTACTGATCACTTGTTTGAACGTGACGAGCTTGCTGACGGCGCGATTCATGAGTCGCCAACACGAGATCGGGATCCGCGCGGCTCTCGGAGCCGGGCGCACACGGCAACTTCGCCTGTTCCTCACCGAAACGATCCTGCTATTCCTGCTCGGAGGCACAGGTGGTGCTCTCCTGACCTTGTGGATGAAGGACTACCTTGCAGTTTTGGTTCCCGAAACGCTCCGTAGTGAGCTTGCACTCGGTGAAATCGGACTGAGCTTCAATGTGCTGGCGTTCACCGTTCTGCTGTCGCTTGCAGCCGGGCTCGTCTTCGGAACTGCCGCGACCTTGCGTAGTATGAGCTCCGACCTGCGGTCGTTGCTCAATGCGGAGGGACGAGCGAGCTCCGGTGCTGGAGGCCGGCGCCGGATGCAGGGAGCGTTGGTGGTCGGGGAGATCTCTCTTGCTCTGGTCCTGCTCGTGGGGGCAGGGGCGATGATTGGGCAGTTCCGTCAGCTTCAAACCACGGACCTCGGGTTCGAGGCCGAACACCTCGCTACCTTTCGGATCGACCTCGGAGGGACCCGCTATGCGGAGGGTGAAGGGCAATCCGACCTGTTGCGAGAGCTGGAAGCTGCCATCGGGACCGTCCCAGGGGTGTTGTCAGTGGGCACCACCACCGTGAATCCGATTTGCTGCGGCGACTGGGGCGCCAACATCGAGGTCGAGGGCGTAGAACGCCCGACGGACGGCTCGTCGATCATCATCAACCATCGCTTTGTCACACCCGAGCTCTTCAAGGCCATGGGCATTCCGCTTGCGAAGGGCCGCTTGTTCAACGAGACGGACAGTACCGGCAGCACGCCGGTCACCATCATCGATTCGCGGATGGCCTCACATTTCTGGCCCGGTGAAGATCCCGTCGGCAGGAGAGTGCGTCTATTCCCCGACGGGGAGTGGCAAACTGTGATCGGTGTGGCGGGAGAGGTAAAAGACCACGGCGATTATAACGACACCTGGTACCTCCCCTACTTCCAGAATCCCGGAGCCAGATCGACCGACGGTCTGCATTTCATGCTACGGGCGGATGGTGACCCAGCAACGGTGATTCGATCAGCGCAGAGCGCAGTTTGGAGCGTCGATCGGAACCTTGCCATCTACGGCGTCGAGCTGATGGATGAGCTCTATACTTCTTCGCTTTCACAGAATCGCCTCGGGGCCGTGATCGTGGGGCTATTTGCCACCTTCGCGCTGGCGCTCGCCGCTTTCGGCATCTATGGGTTGATGTCCTTCGTCGTCGGCGAGCAGACCCGTGAGATCGGAACCCGCATGGCGTTGGGCGCGCAACCGGCGGATGTCCTCGGCATGATCGTGGGCAACTCGATCAAGCTCGTCATCATGGGACTCGGCCTCGGCCTCGCGGGTACACTGGTCCTCCACCAGGCTCTGGCCTATTTCTTTCCCGGCCTCGAAGGATTGGTCGGCCCAGCCCTCGTCCTGGGCGTAGCCACGCTGCTGGCAACCGCAACCTTGGTGGCTACTTACATGCCGGCACGACGAGCTGCTCGGCTCGATCCGGTTCGAGCGCTGCGGAGCTAGCCCGGGCTACCTACGTTTCCTGGCGGGAACACCGGCCTTCCTCCCAGATCTCCATCTCGAAGGCCTCGGCGTACATGTCTTCTGACACAACTGGCGAGCTGGAATCGTTCGCGCTGAGAACGCGAGCGGCCGTTTCCTGGTTGAGGCGCAGAATCCGGTCATCGAGCCCGTAACCACGAGCGTTGAGGTTGCGCTGCTGCTGCGAATCATGGAAGCGCATCAGCTCGGCCTTCCAGTCGGCCTCCTCCTGGCCGAAGAAGGTGAGTACCTCGTCTCGCATCTCGATGGTCTTGGGGTCACGAACGAGGAAGGCCATGAACGTCAGCTTCGAGAAGACCGCAATCTGCCGCATCATGAGGTGGGTGCGGCGGTGATCGGCGTTGGTGTCATTTCCATGAGGCAAAAAGATGATTTCCGGAGCCCGATCAACCATGCATACCCGCAGGCGCTCGAGATTGCCTTCATCGCGAGTCATGTGACCGTCCGTGTCCTCGCTCAGTCTGAGGAACTGGAAGTTGGCTTCCTGCAGGCCAAAGAAGCGACAACTGCGGCGCTGCTCGTGTTCACGTAGCTCAGATCTGATCTCCCAGTCTCCGCTCGAGCAGTACTCGGCCTCAACGCCGCTCGCCCCCGAGGTGAGCACGGCCAGGTGAATCGGGCTCCCCGCTTTCTGAAGGCGGCGAAGCGTCACGGCGATGACGTCGAAGTCATCGGGGTGCGGGGCCAGCACGAGGACACGCAGGCCGAAAGGAACCTCGAGCTCCTCGAAACAGCAGAAGGTCCGGTCGTCGGAGCAACCCTGGATGGGAGAGCGCATGCAGGAAGTGTGATGTGGGGAGCCCGACTGTTGCAAGGATGCGTGCGCTACTGCTGATCTTTGATCCACTCCAGCGCAACCCTCAGGGCGTCCACTGGAATCATGTGCCCGGCATCAAAGGCATGGTACGTAACCTCGTAGGCGAATGCCTCGAGGATTCTCTTCCCTTCCTGGGCGGCCCGGATCGAAATGCCGGCATCCTGTTCCCCGTGCCCGATGAAGATGGGCAGGTGGCTCGCCGAAGTGAGCGTTTCTTCAGTGAACCACTCGGGGTTGAAGCGCGAACCGAAGGCAATGAGCCCCGCGAACAACTCCGGATGCTCGAACCCAGTCAGGTAGGTGTAGGCACCGCCTTGCGAGAATCCGAAGAGGTACACGTCACCGACCGCATATTGTGCCTTCAAGCTCTCGACCACCTCGACAACGTAGTCGATTGCCAGGGCCGAGGACCTCTCGTTCGCCTCTTGGTCATTGGTGTCTCGCAGGCTCCAGCTATGACCCAGCCCGCTGCTGCTTTGGAACGAATAAGGCGCTTGTGGAACCGCGTAGATGATCCCTTGCTCTGTGAACAACTTCCCCGCGACGAAGAAGTGCTCGGCGTTGCTGCCGTAGCCGTGCAGCCCGACCACCAGTGGGTACGAACGGCCGGAGTCGGGGTCATAGTCATAGGGCAGGCCGATCAGACACTTGAACAGTGCCGACCCCTCCATGTGGAGGGTGGTGGGAGTCTGCGCTCCCGCGAACCCGCCGCACAGAGTGAGGCAACAGACGACCAAAACCGCCGGAGTGACGCGCATGGAAATACTCTATCACTCGCTCCGGAGGGCTATCAGGGGATCGACGCGCGTGGCCCGGAGGGCGGGAATGACGCAGGCGAGAATCGCAACAGCCAGAAGTGAGAGGACAACCGAAGCGAGGATGACAGGGTTTGTCGGGCTGACCTCGAACACCAGGCTCTCGAGAACGCGAGCGAGCGCCAACGACCCGACCAGGCCCAGACCCAATCCGACCGACGTGACCTTCAGGCCTTGATAGAGCACCATCCGGAGAACGCTGCGACTCTCGGCGCCCAGTGCCATGCGAATGCCGAATTCTCGGGTTCGCTGGCTCACTGAATACGAGATGACCCCGTAGATGCCGACGATGGTCAGCATGAGGGCCACCGCGGCGAACAACCCCATCAGCAATGACTGCGACTGGGGCTGGCGGGTGATGTCCGAGATCACCTGGCGCATCGTTCGCACGTTCATGACCGGCTGAGCGGGGTCCACCTCGCCGACGAGATCCCTGAGTTGGCCGGCGATCATCGAGGACGGTTCCGCCCTCACGAGCCACACCATGGGAAACCACTCATTCATGGACCTGTGCGATGCGGCTAGCACCTGCGTCTGCGGCACGAATACTGTCGGCACCACGCCGGCCGCCAGACCCTGCTCTTTGACATTCCCAACCACGCCCACGATCTCGCGCGGAGGCTCCTCGAGATCACCCAATTCCTTCCCGATCGTGATCGTGTTGCCAAGGGGGCTGCCATCGGGCCAGAACCTGTCTGCGAGCTCACGATTGATGATCGCCACTCGCGACGAGCTTTCGGAGTCGGCCTCCGAGAACTCGCGCCCGAGGAGCACAGGTACGCCGAGGGTGCGGAAGTAGCTGGGGCTGATCGGCCTGTGCTCGATGAATACCCTGTTGTCTTCAGGGTCGCCGTCGATCCCGACAATGTTGTTCATCCCCCGCTCGAGGGGAACGCTACTGACGGTTGCTGCCGACGTGACGCCCGGCAGCGCACCGATCCGACCGAGCAATCGTTGCTGGAACTCCCAGGACTGAGCCGGCGTCTCGTAGGCAACTGAGGTCAATGACATCTCCATTGCCAGCAGGCCGTCGGGGTCGAAGCCCACATCCACCGCCCGCAGCTCGAGAAAGCTGACCACCAATACAACCGCTCCGGTCAGAAGCACGACAGAGAGAGCAACCTCGCTGACGACGAGAAGGTCGCGGAGCCTGCGATGACCCGCACCGGCGTCCGCGGTTCGGCCACCTTCCTTGAGAGAGTCTCCGAGGTCCGGTTTCGATAAGCCCACTGATGAGGCAGTCCCGAAAACCAATCCGGCCAACGCCGAAGCCAAGAACGAGAAGACCAACACCGCACCATCGAGCCTGACCTCTTCGATGCGTGGAAGCTCTCGGGGCAGGATGGCCGTCATGGAATCCAGGCCCCACACCGCCAGCAGAACCCCGGCAACGCCGCCCCCCAGCGCCAACATGGCGCTTTCCACAAGCAGCTGGCGCACGATGCGAAAACGGCTCGCTCCCAGTGCAGCGCGAATGGCGAGCTCTCGATCTCGAGTTACCGCGCGACCCAGAAGGATGTTCGCCACGTTCGAGCATGCGATCAGGAGAACAAACGCTACCGCTCCGAGCAACACGAACAGGCTCATCCGCAGATCACCGACGAGAGTGTCGTGGTAGCTCTGCAACCAGATCCCGTTGGTTTCATGATCGGCTCCTTGTCGCGAGGCTTCTTGTCCGAGTTGTTCCATGACCGCACGCATATCGGTGCGGGCGGTGTCATAGTCGACCCCGGAGCGGAGCCTTCCGACGATCTGGTAGGCATGCGACATGTCGCGCGGATCCGGATCCAGCTGTAGGGGAAGGATCACGTCGGGGTCACCCTGGAGTTGGACCTCGCCAGGAAGCACTCCGATTACCACGTGGGGAACTCCGTCCAGGTCGATGGTCCGGCCCAGCGCGCCTGCCTCTCCGTCA
>CALAKE010000705.1 GCA_937922775.1 uncultured bacterium
TCGAGCCGGCGCATGGGCCGGCCCAAGGCGGAGATGGATCTCGGTGGCCAGCCGCTGGCCGCTTGGGCCGCGGCATCTCTGGCACAGGTATGTGAGCAGGTCGTCCAGGTCGGCGGCGAACCGATTGCGGGCCTAGGTTGGCCGGTGTGGCCAGACGACCGGGCCGACGCAGGCCCGGCGGCTGGGCTCGAAGCCGCGCTCCGCGGTGCCCGCGGGCCGGTGATCGTCTGCGCGGTCGACACGCCGTTCGTGCCGCCTGGACTGCTACGCGCCGCGTACCGCTCCATTCGCCATGGAGCCCTGGCTGCGGTGCCCTATTGGGGCGGACGCTGGCACCCACTCTGTGGCGCCTACTCTCCAGACGTTCTTCCCTACCTCACCGCCCGACTCGAGGCACGGCAGATCGACCTGCGCGGCCTGCTCGAGAACGTCGCCGTGCGGCCGCTGCACGAGGCGATGCTGCGAGCGTTCGGAGATCCCGACCGAGTGCTGCAAAATGTCAACTCGCCAGAAGATCTCGAGCGCGCACGGGAGCTAGCGGGCTAGGCGCCGAACTTGCCGATGCGGCCCGCCTGGGCAAGCACCAGCGGCAGGAGATCCATACTCGGGAAGGTCCCGAGAGCTCCCTGCAGGCAGTCCGTCTCCCCGAAACTGTCACCGCCCGCATTGGCTCGGCACGGGCCCCCGGAGATCAGAACCGGCACTGGGTGCCAGCTATGACGCGCCATCGCCGCAGGGGTTGAGTGATCGCCGGTAACCATGACGACGTCGAAGTCGTTTTCCAGGAGTCGTTCGGCGACGCGGTCGGCCGTCTCGATCTCCTTGACCTTCGCGTTGAAGTCACCGTCCTCACCCCGGCTGTCCGTCGTCTTGTAGTGAACATAGACGAAGTCGTGATCCACCGCGGCATCCCGAGTCGCCTTCGCCAGGCCATCGATTCCATCCTCCGCCGCGAACACATCCATCCCCACTGCTCGCGCCACTCCCTTGTACATCGGGTAGGCAGCCACCGCGGCAGGCCGCAGGCCGTACAGGTCGACCATGCTGGGCAGGGGCTTGTAGGTATCGAAGCCACGCAGGAGCACACCATTGGCCTGCGCCTGGTCGGCGAGATGCTCGCCGGCCTTGGCGATGAACTGCGCCGCGAGAGCTGCCGTCGCCTGGGCATCCGAGTGACGTGCCTCGGGAGCCTTCGCAGGAACCCCTGTCGCCTGCGGGTCGGTGTCCGCGATTCTGCCGTCCAGGCCCGGACCGCGGAGAACCACACAAGCCCGGTACTGCTTGACGTGGCGAACGAAGCACTCTACATCACCGTCCAGCTCGATCGCGTCGAGTCGCTCGGCCAGCGGTGCTCCCACGGAGGTATCGATTCGCCCTGCCCGCCGGTCCACTACGTTTCCTGTGGTATCGACAGTGCAGAAGTTGATGCGGGCCGCGACATCACCGGGACGCAGGTCGAAGCCAATGCCGAGTGCCGCCAGCACACCTCGACCCACCAGGGTCTCCATCGGGTCGTAGCCGAAGAGCGCCAAGTGCGCCGGGCCACTTCCGGGCGCCACGCCCGGCAAAATCGGCGTGATCAACCCGGTCGAGCCCTCGCCCACTAGGCGGTCGAGAGTCCGTGTCTTCGCAGCCTCCAACTCAGTGGGGCCGCCCGGGATGCGCGGCACGCCGCCGAGCCCGTCGATGACGTAGTAGAGGATCCGGCTGTCGGCCGGGATGGCGAGCTGGCTGTAAGTCTCGAGACGGTTCATGGTTCGTTCACGCTGTCGCTTGGTGGATGAGTTCTGGAGAGCCGCCGGCGCAAGTTCCGCCCGGCCGGAAAGAAACGTAGGGCGAGGATCGTGGAAATGATGCCATGCCCGGCGAGCAGAGTTCCCTTGAGCGTGCCACTGATCTTCGATTGACCGATCCTTTGCCGATATCGTACCGGCACCTCGATCACGCGCAAGCCACGCTGAAGCGCTTTCACCTGCATCTCGGCGTTCCAGCCATAGGCTGGATCCTGCATCTGCAAGGACTGCAGAGATTCCCAACGTATGGCTCGAAAGGGGCCCATGTCCGAGTAGGAATGGTGGAAGCACAGCGCGATCATCCATGTGGCCAGCCGGTTCCCCCAGCGCACCTGCGGTGGCAAGACGCCGCCTTCAGCGAGCTCGACACGACTGCCGCACACGAAGTCGGCTTCATCGGCACACAGCGGCGCCAGGAGGGTGGGCAGGTCCTCGGGATAGTCGCTGTGATCGGCGTCGAGGAACACGACGATCGACGGAGGGTCTTCGGCCAGGTGGGCCAGACCCGCCTGGCAAGCGCAGCCATAGCCTGGACGCTGCTCCCTGACGACCTCAACACCCGCGTCATGGGCAACCCTGGCCGTCCCGTCTTCGCTACCATTGTCGACCACGACAATCCGATCCACTGCTCCTGCGGGAACCTCCGCCAGAACCTGAGGCAGTGCCTCTTCCTCGTTACGGGCGGGCATGACGATAGCGACCGACATAGGCGCACTCACAATCAGCTTCTGGAACAGCCAAAAGGCATCAGGGAACGATATCCTGTATGCGGTGGTCGTTTCAGTGCTGTTCGCGGAAGGCAGCTCCGCCTACCTATCACTGGCCGTGTGCCAGCGCTACTGAGTCACGCGAGAGAAATGCGATGAGCCACAGCTTGGAATGGCGCTGTCCCTCGTGCCGGGCAATCGATGTCGTCGAATTAACAGGATCGAACCCAGGCGACGAAAACGAGGGTACTGCGCATTCGGGCGGTGCAGTACGGGGGGCTCCCGATGACCTTCACTGCTCCCATTGCGATCACCGGCAGAGCTTCCCCCCGGATGCCCGTGCGAGCGACGGTGCCTGGACCGAGCCGCTGGCCCGCTGCCTTGCCTGTGGCACTCAGCGCTTGTTCGTTCAGAAGGACTTCAATCGCAAGATGGGCGTGGCGATCGTCATCGTCGGAGCGGTGCTGTCACCGTGGACCTATGGAGCCAGCTTGGTCATCTGCATGCTGATCGACTACGGCCTCTATTACCTCGTGCCGGAGATCACTGTCTGCTACGGCTGCGATGCCATCCACAGGGGCTTCTCTCACAACCCGGCGCACAAGGCCCACGACCCGATGCTTGCAGAGCACTTCCGTCGGGAGGCACAGGAAGAAATCGCCGGTGGTGAGCTCTCCGGGGGAGACGAAGAGAGTGGCGGTGAGGGGGCCGCGCAGGAGGTCGATTAGGGCTCGATCGGGCGCCGCGGATCGGTGCTGGCGGGCCCGGTTCGCACGTTTGACACTTCCGGGACGGTCCAGTAGGTTTTCTTGACCGATTTGCGAGGGATTCCCAGACATTGACCATGACCGATACGACTGTCCCGGGACCCGATGGCTCCGAGGAGAAGGCTGAATCTAGCCGTCTCCAAGTTGCAATGGGGTTCTTCATTCTGCCCCTGCTGATAGCACTCGGCGCTGTCGCCGTGTTCCTCCTTTTCGGTGTTATCGCCCACGAGGACAAGCCGGCGGCTGAATACCTCGCCGAGGTTACGGGCGGGGGAATCAACGAGCCGTGGCAAGCGGCTTTCCATCTCGCTCAGATGCTCGCCGTTGATGACAGCCTGCGGGGAGATGAAGACACCGCGAATGCCATCGCCCGCGCGCTCGAGCACCGCAACGCAGAGAATCCGCAGGTGCGGCAGTTCCTCGTGCTGGCTCTCGGCAGCGTCGGCCATCCGTCATCGGTCGAGGTGCTCGTGCCGCTGCTCGATGACGAGGATTCGGACGTCCGGCTGAAGGCGCTCATGGCGCTCGGCAACATCGGTGCGCCGGCCTCTTCAGCCGCAGTGCCAGAGGTGGCGGATCTTCTCGACGACGAGGATGTCGGAATTCGCACCTACGCCGCATATCTTCTGGGCATGCTCGAGGACGAGGCGGCTGTCGGGTCGCTGACGGTGGCGCTCAATGACGCGGCGTTTCCGGTGCGTGGCAACGCCGCCGTTGCCCTGGCCCGGCTAGGCAATGACGCTGGGCTCGATGAGCTCCGCAAGATGATTGACCGGACCTATCTGGGCGATCATCCCGACCTGAGCCCGCAGCAGCAGCAAGATGCGATGATCGCTGCGATTCAGGCGCTAGGCATCATCGACGCGCGCGAGGCCAGAGAACAGTTGCAGAACGTACACGAAAATGATCCTGACCTGCGCGTGCGAGAAACCGCACGCCTGGTGCTTGCTGAGATGCATGATCGCGGTTGACCATGGGGCTGCGGCTTCGAGTCGGCCGACCGAGACCGAACACGAACTGAGACCAACTCACGCGGCGAGACGAGACGATGGCTGAAAGCAAGGTTGCAGAGGCAACGCTCGACAAAGGTGAAGCCGAGGTCAAGAAGGATCGGCGCGAGCTGCTGAAATCGATTCCCTGGCTCGGCGTCGCCTGGGGAGCGCTGGCGGCCGCCGTCGGCGGGCTCGGGGCCGGCATCGTGAGATTTCTGTATCCCAACGTGCTGTTCGAGCCTCCACAGACCTTCAAGATCGGTTTTCCGGAGGAGTATCAGATAGGTGAGGTGGCTACCCAGTGGAAGGATCGGTACGGCGTCTGGGTGGTCCGCAACGATGAAGGCTTCTACGCACTGATCACCGTTTGTACCCACCTCGGCTGTACTCCCAACTTCCTGTCCAGTGAGAACAAGTTCAAGTGCCCCTGCCACGGCAGCGGCTTCCGCCCGAGCGGCATGAACTTCGAGGGACCGGCGCCACGTCCGCTGGAGCGTCACCGCATCACCTTCGCGGACGACGGGCAGCTCCTGGTGGACAAGAGCCAGAAGTACCAGTGG
>CALAKE010000706.1 GCA_937922775.1 uncultured bacterium
GCGTGTACGAGCGGCTTCTCAAGGAGCGTGACCGCACTAGCGGTTTGGATGGCCCGCGAATGGCGTGTTTCCTGGGCGATAGCTCTGCGATGCCCGACATGGGACTCGCACCGGGCGGTCGCATGAAGCAGGAGATCCACGAAGATCCCTACAAGCTGAAGGACTGGGACCTGAAGCACTCGAGCCGCTGCTTCGTCCACATCGCCAACTCGCTCGTCTGGCGGCAGATCTCCGGCGAAGATCCGCCAACGGTGCCACCGACCGCCAAGGAGTACGGAGAGACGGGCCTCCCCTGGTTCGACTACTACTCTGATGCTCCGGCGCTCGAGGGTAGCAAGATCCTGGCAAAGCTCCAGAGTGTCGCTGCGCTCGGCAAGAAGAAGGGCGATGTCCCCCTGCCTGAAAACGAGTCGGTCGTGCCGGAGCAGGTCGTTAAACTCCGGAAGAAGCTGGCGAAGGACCAAGTGCGAGAGTGGTAGTGGCTTGCTACCCCGCTAGTGTCGCCCAGTTGCGAGTCGTGTCGATCACGACCGCCGCCAAACGCACGAGGTCGTCTTCGTCGACCCATTCGTCAGGGCCGTAGAAATTGCCACCGATCGAACCGACGCCGAAGGCGGGCACCCCGAGCAACCTTATCGGGAAGCGGATGTCGCCCGCGTAGTGATTCCCGTAGGCGCTGGGCTCCCGTTCAGTGATGCCGCTGATCGCCTCGCGCAGGCCGAGGCAGTACGGGGAGTCCCAGTCCACGGCGCCGGGGTTGGTACCGAGGCCGGTCCGCTCGATGCCGGCACTGAAGGTCTGGTGACCCTCCTGAGAGCCGTCGCCCGAGGCGCCGGTCTTCCGCGGCAGTGTCTTTACAAACGCTTCGAGCTCACTCTGCAACTCGGCCAGCAGCTGTCGCCACGTCGCCGGAGGGTCGAAGAGAATCCGTATCTGGGCCTGGGCCGATTCGGGAACGGCGCCGATGCTGTCGCCGCTCTCTAGCCGGCCGACGTTCACTGCGTATTCGCCCACCACGTTCGTGCGCAAATGATCGATGGCGCCCCAGCAGGCGGCCAGGGCGTCGCCACCATCCTTATATAGGGCCGACTCGGGGCTGTTGATCTCATTGGGCTCGCCGCGCCAGCCATGCATCGTCAGGGTAACGTCCAACGCCCCCTGCACGACGTTCTTGATGTCGGCCATTCCACGTCCGGTCTCGGCGGGATGCACGTAAAGAACCGCTTGCGGACCACTGAGGCGATTGAACACGGGCAAACTGCCCCGGCTCCCTCCGCCTTTGCCATGCAGGCTCATCACCAGCGGCAACGGGCCGCCGCTCTCATGCAATGCGGCCGCCGCAACCAACATCGCCGCGATGCCGCCCTTGTCGTCGGCGGTACCGAGGCCATGCAGCTGCCCGTCGACACGCTTGATCTCGTAGGGATCAGTGTTCCAGCCGTCTCCGGGGATCTCTGTGTCGATGTGAGCGAACATGCCAACCGGAGTGGCTCGCCCCTCCGGCGGGTGCCCGATGATGTTCACGAAAGGGCCGTCGCCCGGCGGGCTCGGTGGCATGAACTCGATATGGTCCGCCAGTCGGCTCGGCGTGTCGCGCGAGGATTCGACGCGGTAGGACAGCCGCGAGAGATAGTCCGCCACGACCTGCTGCGCCGCCTCCGCCGACTCTCCCGAGTGGCTGCGGATCGCGACCAGGGAGGTGAGCAGATCCATGAGATCGCCCCGATAGCGCTCAGCGAGGGCGAGCGCATCCTGGGAGATTCCCGGCACCTTTCCGGCAGCCAGTCCCGAAAACGGACCCAGCGCCAGGGCGACCCCAGTTCCACCGGTGCGCAACAGGGAACGCCTTGTCATCTTATGCATCGGACTCATCCGCCAGCTCCTTGGTCACTGAATCGGCTTGCTACCTCGAGGCATACAGCTTGCCAAGAACCACGGCCATTTGCAGCTTGCCCAAGGAGGCTCCGAGTCGGATCCGTGAACTATCGCCTCTCTGGATTCGCCGACTGCAGTGTCCCATTTCAGGACAGCGATTCCCACGCCCGAACGGAGGGCATCTGAAATCGTGCCGGACACGCTTGATTCGCCTGGCTCTGGCGGCATGGAGCTTGCACTTTTTAAACGGCAAGGAAGTCTCCGCCTACGACCAGGAGGGTTCATCATGCGCCGAGCCACGCTCATCCTGGCGATGACCGCTCTGCTTGCGCTGTCCGCCGCCATCCGGATGCCCGCGACTGCCCACGCCACCTCCAACGCGCTGCGGGTCGCCTCTTCTCGCGACGACATTGCCGTAACCGTCACGCGGCTGAGCGATCGCGTCGCACTGTTTCGCACCACGGACGGCAGCGAGCCGACCATGATCATCGGGATTGAGTCGGTAGATGGCATCGTGGTTGTCGACACGGAGCGCTCGCCCAGCTTCACCGCTGCCATCCGGGAGGCCATCGAGGCGGAGATGTCCGGCGACATCGCCTACCTCATCAACACTCACGGTCACGGCGATCACATTGCCGGGAATCAGGTGTTCGCCGACGCTACGATCATCGCCCACGAAAACGCGGCGGCCGAAATGGAGGAGGCCGGGCAGGCAGTGGAAGGATGGTCGCAACGGCTGCAGCCGGCGATCGAGGCCTGGACGGCTCAGTACGAAGGCCTCGATGAGGGTTCCCAGGAGGCTATCGCCCTTGCCAGCAGGATCTCCTACCACGAGCAGTGGCTGGCCGGGCTCGGCCCGGAGTTCGAGCTCACCCTTCCCGACCGCACCTTCAGCGACCGCTCGGTACTGGACCTCGGCGACCTCACCCTCGAGCTGATCTGGTTCGGCCGCGCCCATACCCAGGGCGACATCCTGATCTACTGCCCGGAAGAGGCGCTGCTGCTGGTCGGCGACCTCTTCTATTCCGGGGGGTTTCCGTATATCGACTCGGAGCGCATTCCGTACTTGGAGCGATGGCACGAGACTCTCGATGAGCTCTTGCGGCGGGAGGAGGGCATCGAACGGATCGTCACGGGGCACGAGGAAGAGCTGCCGCTCTCCCATCTGGAAACGATCGTGGATTTCATCGCGGAGCAGGAGGCGCTGTTCGCCGGCCGCGACTCGGCCCTGTTCGCCTTCCGCGATCTTCACGAGGCGGAAGGGATCGAGGTGGCGCTTCTCCGTTTGAAGGAAATGAGCGCCCAGCCCGGCGAATACTACGTTCTCTACCCCGAGCTCGACTCGTACGCCTTTCGACTGATGCTGGCCGAGGAGCTCGACGACGCCCACATGATGTTCATGGTTCTGGCCGAGCTCTTCCCGGAGTCCGACGTGGCCTTCGACAGCCTGGGCGAGGTCTACGTGCGGTTGGGCAACACCGTGGCCGCCATCGCCGCATTCGAGCAGTCGTTGGAGCTCAATCCCGACAACCGGAACGCCGTCGAGAGGCTGAAGGTATTGAAGGGAGGGGACGAGGAGCCCGTACCGCCGGAGCCCGCGCGGCGGCACCCCTCCCCTGCCCTGGCCCTGGAGGAGGTGCCCTTCGGGTATCGCACCAGCATTGCCTCTGAGCATCTGGGAGAGGCCCGTGAGGTCTTCATCCGCCTGCCGAAAAGCTACGGGGAGCAGCAGGGCCCTGACGCGTCTCGCTACCCGGTGCTGTACGTCCTCGATGGAGGCGACTATTTCGAGCCCTTCGCCGGCGTGGCCGAGTTCATGGCCATGTACGAGGCGGCGCCCGAAATGATCATTGTCGCCGTGCCGCACGACGACAGAATGAGCGAGCTCACCTTCACGCCCGCGAATGAGGAATACGGCAACTGGCCCACCAGCGGCGGCGCTGAGCCCTTCCAGCGGTTTCTCGCGGAAGAGCTGATTCCCGTGATCGACAGCTCCTACCGCACCTTCCCGTTCAGGATTCTGGTGGGCCACTCGCTCGGTGGGCTGTTTGCCGTGGAGAGCATGGCCCGCAGTCCGGATCTGTTCCAGGCAACCATCGCCATGAGCCCCTCCTTCACCTGGAACCAATACGAGTGGCTCGACCAGGCCGAAGCGATGTTCGGAGACATGCCCGCGTGGAAACACTTCTTGATCGTCACGGAAGAACCCAAGAGCGAGGAGCACGCTCGCCGTGTGGGGGAGTTCGAGGAGATGGTGAAGGCTGAGGCCCCAGCGGGATTCGAGTACCGGCACGCGAGATTCCCCGACGAAAACCACGGCACAATGGCCCTGCCCGGTCTCTACCACAGCCTCAAGCAGCTTTTCGACGGGTGGGCGCTCCTTGGCGAGGCCTGGCAGATCGGCCCGGACGGGGTGAGAGCCCACTATGAGGGGCTTGCCGAGCGCTATGGTATCGCCGTCCCGATCCCCGAGGACTATCTGGTCGGGCACGCCCTGCACGGGCTGCACAGTCACGATGCCCCCGATGAGGCCATCGCACTGCTGGAATTCTGCCTCGAGCTGTACCCCGACTCAGCCGCCGCCCGCGAGGCCCTGGAAGAGGCGCACGCGTACAAGGACAAACAGGACGGAAGCCCCCATGAATCCCCTGAAGCCTTCGCCGAGCCCCTGACCGTTTGGTACCTGGGGCACAGTGGGTTCGCGGTACGAATGCGCGAGAAGCTGCTGGTCTTCGATTACTGGTCGTCCGGAGGCACTCCGTCGCGTGATCCCGAGGCCGGTGGCCTGACGGACGGCGTCATTGAGCCGGCCGACCTCGAGGGCCTCGACGTCTACGTGTTCGTCTCGCACTCTCATTCGGACCACTACGACCCGGAGATTCTCGAGTGGGAAGACGAGGTGGACAACATCACCTACTTCTTCGGCTGG
>CALAKE010000707.1 GCA_937922775.1 uncultured bacterium
GCAGGCCGGATTTGCAGCTTGATTTGAGATCGTCATGAGGCTTTGGTCCACAGCTTTTTCGGCCTTGCTCGCCATCGTGCTCCTGCTGACTGGAGCGCCTTCTGCTCAGGCCCAGGTTGAGGAGCAGCAAGCCGGGCAGGAGTCGGAGGAGCAGCAGCCCGCGGAAGGCCAGGAACCACAGGAGGAGGAGAAAGATCGTCCACCGCTGCGCATCTGGTGGGACGATGGTCTGCGGTTCATGACCCTTCGTGACCATTTCCGCATGGACATCGCCGGCGGCGTGCAGAACGATTCGGCGGCCTTCGGTAGTACCGAGGATGCGGAGACAGTCGTCGGCCCCATCACCAACGGAGTGGAGTGGCGTCGTGCCCGCATCTCGGCTCGCGGCCACTTCGCCAAGTGGTTCGAGTTCAAGTTCCAGTACGATTTTGCCGTCAACAGCCCGCCGAACCTCAAGGACGCCTATCTCGACTTCACGCTCCCTTACTTCCCGCTGCAGATGCGGGGAGGCAGGTTCCGGGCGCCAATCAGCTTGGAGGGCACGACGGGGGCGATGAACACGACCTTCATGTCGCGAGGTCTGATCTCAGCCTTCCTGCCGTCGCGCAATTCGGGAACCATTATTCACGGTGATGCAGAGCGAATGAACCACCGCTGGCGTTGGGCGGTGGGCTTCATTCAGCCGGAGAGCGAGTGGGATATCGGTTCGACAGACAACATGTCTGTATCGGCGCGCATCGCGTACGCCTGGCACCCATGGCGGGCGGACACGCTCTGGCACGTAGGCATTGATTACTTTCGTCGCTACGTGGACGAGACCGTAGAGTACCTGGAACGCCCCGAATCACACTTGGCGCCGCAGTTCGTCGACACTGGCGAGTTTTCTGCCGAGAGCGCCGACACCGCCGTTCTCGAGGCCGCCTTCGTCAGGGGCCCGCTATCGTTTCAAGGCGAATACGCCTACACGTACGTCACCCGACCCGAGGGGTACTACCATCCACGATTCAACGGCCTCTATTTCTTTGGGAGCTACTTTCTCACCGGGGAAACGCGGCCCTACGATGCCGCCAATGCGACTTTTGGGCGTGTCGATCCGGCCAATGAGCTTTTCGGGGGAGGCGGAGGCGTTGGAGCTCTCGAGATCGCGGCGCGCTACTCCCATCTCGACCTGAACGATCGAGATATCGAGGGGGGCGAGCTGCGGGACTTGACGTTTGCCTTCAACTGGTACCCGACGCGTCTGTCGCGTGTCATGCTCAACGTGATCCGGGCAAAGCTCGTGGACGTGGACCCGGTTTGGATTGCTCAAGTGCGCCTCCAGTGGACCTACTAGCCAGACCTGGCACGCGTTGAATGAAACTGATCCGATACATCCTGCCGGTTGTGGCCCTTTCGATCCTCCTGACTCCTACGCTTGTGCGGCCCGATGCTCTCATCGTTGTCAGGGCGATGACGGCGACCACCATTGCGGAGATCTTCATCGAGGAAGGGCAGATCAGGGCCGAGATCGAGATCGGCGTAGCCGACCTGCCGGGCTTTCGTGACATCTTGCCCGACGAGATCTACGAGCGGATCGGATTCGAACCCGAGCCGCTGGAGGAACGCATCCCGCGGTTTTTTCGCGAAGGTCTGACGATCCGGCCCGATAGCGGTCAGCCACTCAGGGGCCGGTTGGACGAGATGATCCCCCGCCGGCGGGTTTCCCGCGACCAGATCACGGGAGATCCACTGCCCTCCGTGGGGGAGGGGGAGGGCGAGCCCGTGGTGTTCGCTCGCCTCACGTATTCGTTGCCTGAGCGCCCGAACGTGCTGACCTTTGATCCGCCTCGTGGCGAGCAGGGACAGCCGATCTCCAACATCGGCTTCGTCGTTTACCACGAAGGGCTCGCGGTCAACGATTTTCGCTACTTGGGCTCGGACTTCAGGCTGACCCTCGATTGGGACGATCCGTGGTATTCGTTTTTCGATAGCCGCAACCTGCGACGCCAGTACTACGCGCCGATCAACGGCTTCCTCTATGTGGAGCCGTTCGAGGTGCGCAAGGAGATCGTCGCCCGTCCGATGGATCTGCAGAAGTGGATCGACCTCGGCCTCGATGGTAAGGAGGTCATCACCGTCGCGGAACAGGAGGAAGTCAAGCGCAAGGTTGCCGAGTTCCTCGCCGACCGCAACCCGTTGACGATCGACGGGCAGCCGGTGAGAGGGGAGCTCGACCGCATCCACTTCATCTTCAAGAACCTCCGCACCAGCGGGGTCATTGATCCACCGCGCGATCTCGATGTGGTTTCCGCGACTCTCGGCGTCATCTTCTACTACCCGACCGACGGGTTGCCCGATGAGGTTGCGATGGAGTGGGACCTGTTCGCGGACCGCATCGAGTCCGTACCCACGTCAGCGACCGATGAGGCTGGCGCGCTTCCCTACATCGTTACACCGGATGACCCCGTACTGCGTTGGCAGAACTTCCTCACCAACCCCACAATGCCGACGCTCGTCGAGGTAGAGGCGCCGCCGAGCCCGTGGCGCAGATGGCTGGGCATGGCCGGGTTGCTCGGGCTGGTGGGGTTGATCGCTCTCGCGGCCAGGCACGGGCGGCAATCGTTGGCCGGCCAGCTCCCCTCGCTGTCGGTGATGGCGGTGGCCGTCGCGTTGCTGATACTCGTGGCAGCCGGCTCGTATCAAACCTTCTGGGCATCAAGCCTCTCCGACGAAGCGGCCGAAGGGGTTGTCCTCGCCCTGATCGATAACGTCTACCGCGCCTTTGACTACCGTGATGAGGACATCATCTACGACACACTCGAGCACAGTGTCGCAGGTGAGCTCCTCACCGATATCTATCTGGAAACGCGGCGAAGCCTCGAGCTCGAGAACCAAGGCGGAGCGCGCGCGAAGGTCAAGTCTGTCGAGATGATCGAGTCGAGCCACGAGCCGCTCGATAGCGGTGATGGATTCACCTCGTTGAGTACTTGGCAAGTGACAGGATCCATCGGCCACTGGGGCCATATCCACCAGCGCGTTAACCAGTACCAGGCTCAGGTAACCATTCAGCAGATCGACGGCGCCTGGAGGATCACAAACCTCGAGGTGTTGCAGGAGGAGCGCCTGCAGCAGTCCACGATTTGATGTCGATTCATCGAGCCGAGAGAATCTCCGTGTCTGACAACACCCTACGGCCACCTGCTCAATGATCCGAGTTTCCGGTCTCGAGTTTGCCTACCGAGAGGGATCGTTTCGCCTTCGTATCCCTCATCTCGAGATTCACGAGGGTTCGACCTCGGCCTTCGTCGGCCCCAGCGGCTCCGGCAAGACCACCCTTCTCAACCTCATCGCCGGCATCGTGCTGCCGAACAGGGGCATCGTGGAAATGGATGGGGTCGAGGTATCGGCCATGGGTGATGCGCAGCGGCGTGACTACCGCATCACACATATCGGCCTCGTCTTTCAGGAGTTCGAGCTGCTCGAGTACCTGACGGTGCTGGACAACATCCTATTGCCGTATCGGATCAACTCCTCGCTCGAGCTCGACCGCGAGGTGTATGAGCGGGCGGAGACGCTGGCGGAGCAAGTCGGCATCTCCGACAAGCTCAGCCGCTATCCCAAGAAGCTTTCGCAGGGGGAACGCCAGCGTGTTGCCGTGTGCCGTGCGGTTCTGCCGCAACCCATCATGCTCCTGGCCGACGAGCCCACCGGTAACCTCGATCCTGTCAACAAGTGGCGAGTGCTGGACATCCTTTTTGAATACGCCGAAGAAAGCGGCACCACTCTCGTGGCCGTCACCCACGATCACGAGGTTCTCGAGCGGTTCGGTCGGGTCGTCGACTTCAAGGAATTCCAGGAGTACGAACGCGACGATGTGGAGAGGGTAGAGCCATGAAGCAAACGTTCTACCTCGCCTGGCGTTATCTCGCCTACCACCGCTTCAAGACGGCCATTTTGGTGACGGCGATCACCCTGATCTTCTACTTGCCGACCGGTCTTCGGGTGTTGGTCGACCAGAGCTCAGAGCAGCTCACAGCGCGAGCCGTCGCCACGCCGCTGGTCGTCGGAGCAAAAGGCAGCCCGCTGGAGCTGGTGCTCAACACACTCTATTTCCGGGCCGACTACCCTACGCCAATGCGCCACGAGCAGGTCACGCGGGTACAAGAATCGGGCCTGGCCCAGGCCATTCCCATGTACGTTCGTTTTCATTCCCAAGGACATCCGATCGTCGGCACGGGCTTCGACTACTTCGCTTATCGTGGTCTGCGTCTTGCCGAGGGTCGCCAGATTGCCACCCT
>CALAKE010000708.1 GCA_937922775.1 uncultured bacterium
AGCCCCTCTTCGCGGAGGCGGGCAACGTGCTCGGCGACGAGAGCGCGAGTATCGTCAGTCGAATCATCCAGCACCTGGACTTCGAGCAGATGGCGCGGATAATCAATGACGGCAACCGCGTCGAGAAGACCTTCAACCACATACCTCTCGTTGAAGATGGGTAACTGGACGGTAACACTCGGGAGAGCCTCGGGAGCCACCAGCGCCACGGGAGCCGAGTGACGACAGCGATGGTAGAGCCACATGATAAAGAGGCGATGCAGGCCATAGACGGCCATGACCCCGAGCACGGCGAAGTAGGCGCCCAGCAGAAGGAGCTCGGGAGTGCTGGGGATATTGGTGACCTGCGTCATGGTTCGGTGCCGGCGGCGCCTGCGGCGAGCGCCATCTACAAGCTGCTCGTGTGGTGGTCGGGACTGGTGGGGTGCGTCATTCTACTAGCTCGAGTCGGGAATCTGCGCGCCAACCCCCGCCAAGTCGTAATTACGCTCATCGTCGCTGGGATCATCTACGCTGGATCTTGCGCCTGGTTGCACCTCCGTTGGGGTGCCTGGCCTGCCGATGTGCAGCGCAAGACCGTGCTCGCAGTGTGCGTCGGCGCCATCGTCCTCCGATTGGTGCTGTTGGCCGTCCCACCGAGCTTGTCCGACGATGTCTATCGTTTTCGCTGGGACGGCAAGTTACAGGCGCAAGGGCTCAACCCGTACACAGAGCCGCCGGCATCTGCGTACCTCGAAGACCTGCGCGATCCCCTGTGGGAGGAGATCAACTACCCGACGATACGCACGATCTACCCACCGCTGGCGCAGCTTCTGTTCACCATTGCCTATAGGGCATACGACGGCCTCATCTCCTACCAGATTCTGGCAATCCTGGGGGACTTTATCGTCATGGTCGCCCTGCTAGGGTGCCTGCGAATCTGGCAACTCCCCGCTTGGCTTGTGACGATCTATGCGTGGAGCCCCCTGGCTATGATCGAGTCGGCATCGAGCGCCCATTTCGATAGTTGGGCCATCGCCGCAGTCATGCTCGCCGTCTACTCGCTTCTAAGAGGCCGTCCGACAGCATCGACGGTCGCGCTGGCCGCAGGAATCCTGCTGAAGACCTGGCCGCTAGTGTTCGTGCCCCTGTTGCTACGCAGGCGTCCCCGCTGGCATTGGCTGCTTCTGGGCGGACTCGTGTCCGTTGCCTACTTGCCCTATCTGGGAGCGGGGCTCGGCCTCCTGCATGCCTGGATGGAGTACACCAGCAGGTGGCTGTTCAATGATGCCGCCTTCGCCATCTTGAGAACCATCACTGGATCATTGGCGGTGGCCAAAGGGTTGGCTGCGATGATCCTCCTCGGGTTCCTGCACTACCTTTGGCGTAGAGACGTGGATCCTGTACAAGGCAGCTACTGGCTGCTGGTGGCAACGGTGCTGCTGACCCCCGCCATTCAGCCCTGGTATCTACTCTGGCCGCTGCCTCTCGCCGCCGCAGCCATGGATGCGGGCTGGATACTCGTCACGGTCCTGGCTCCCCTGGCCTACTGGATCCTGGTGGGGGCGCCCACCGACAGCAACCTCTGGGTGGAGCCAACGTGGGTGCGCTATGTCGTCTACCTGCCCGCCCTCGCCGTGTGGGTACTTCAGTCGGCACGCACTGGCTCCGCAGCCCCTCCGGTGGTCCCCGAGAGGTCGGTTGTCGGGTCTTTCGAGCCCGTGCAATAATGGTGTCGTTCTCCCTCTGACCCACCTAGGGGTGGAAATCCACCCACCACCAAATGGGCCCCCAATGGATATTCTCGTAGTCGGGAGTGGCGGCCGAGAGCATGTTCTCACTTGGGCGCTCAGCCGCAGCCCCTCGGTAGACAACCTATTCTGTGCCCCTGGCAATGCCGGAATCAGCGAGGTCGCCACTTGCTGGGACATCCCGGCCGGCAGCATCAAGGCGATGGCAGCGGCCGCCGTCGAGAACCAGATCGACATGGTGGTCGTCGGCCCCGAAGCGCCGCTCGCCGCAGGACTCGTCGACGTTCTGGCCGAGCAGGGCATCTCCTGCTTCGGACCGACGAGGAGAGCTGCGATCTTGGAGGCCAGCAAGGCCTTCTCCAAGTCTTTCATGTCTAGGAACAATATTCCGACGGCTGACTTCGAGGTCTTCGCCAACGTTCGACAGGCAATGGACTTCGTCGCCGACTGCCCGTGGGGATACCCCCTGGTCGTGAAGGCGGACGGCCTTGCGGCCGGCAAAGGGGCCGTGATCTGCGATGACGCTGACGCGGCGCGTCAGGTGGTTCAGTCAGCCATGGTAGACGGTGCCTTCGGTAGTGCAGGAAACCGGCTCGTGATCGAGGCGTTCATGTACGGCACAGAGGCCACGTGCATGGCGCTCTGCGATGGAAACGAGGCGCTCACCCTGCTGCCGTCGCAAGATCACAAACCGGTGTTCGAAGGCGACAAGGGACCGAATACCGGAGGCATGGGAGCCTACGCACCGGCGGGGCTAGTAATCGACGATGCCATGGCCCAGCGAGTTCACGAGGAAGTCATTGTCCCCACAATCGAGGGTATGGCGGCAGAGGATCGCCGGTTCAGCGGCGTGCTCTATGCTGGGATGATGTTGACCGACGATGGCCCTAAAGTACTGGAATTCAACTGCCGCTTCGGTGATCCGGAGGCGCAGGCGATTATTCCCCTGCTGGATGAAGATCTGGCTGAGCGGCTCGCGTCGATCGCTCACGGCGAAGGTATTGGCCCGGCGCTCAAATGGTCGGGTAAGAGCTGCGCCTGCGTGGTGCTCGCCTCCCCTGGCTACCCCGGCGAGGCGATATCCGGACATCGCATTACCGGTTTGGACGAGGCCGCCGACCGGGATGATCTGATCATTTTTCATGCGGCAACGAACCGAGAAGGAGAGCACTGGGTCACGGCGGGCGGTAGAGTCCTCGGCGTGACCGGACTCGGGGATTCGCTCGATGACGCCCTAGACGTGGCCTACTCGGCCATCAACGGGATCGAGTTCGAAGGTAAGCACTACCGCCGAGATATCGGCCATCGCGACCT
>CALAKE010000709.1 GCA_937922775.1 uncultured bacterium
CGAAGAGCCCGCGAAGCCCTTCGGAGAAGCTCCCTTCGGCGTTCACAAAACACGCGTCCTGACTCTCGGGTCTGTCCGCGTTGGCGAATCCCATCTCCGCCGCGATTCGTCTGACCTCGGCAATCAGCTCGGCCTCGCGCAGTGGCAGAAGGCTGCCGGTCGAATCGACTTTCGACTCGATCGTGCCCAGGCCCACGGGCATGTCCGTAACGGGGACAGTCAGGTTGGCGACGCGCTCCTCGGTCGAGTTCTCACAGGCAGTGATTGCTAGCGCGAGCATCAGGATCAGAAGCTTGGTTCCGTGAGCATCGATTCTCATTCATTTCACCGTTCGCTGGACACCCTGTCGATTCTCCGGAGGTCGATGGTGCGGCCTGCCAGCTTTTAGGGTCTCTCTCTCTTTACAACGCATGCAACCCAGTGTCAGGTTCATACGTTGTAAAGAATTGTAATGATCGGTGTGCGGTTTGCACCCATGCTTGACTCACGCCACCGTGCCGCAGCATCGTGAAGAGGCCATGCATATCGCGATTTCCGAGCTCAGCAAGACCTACGGCCGTGGCGCACCTCCCGCGATCGACAATCTCAGTCTGGAGATCAGCCACGGCACTTTTGGCCTGCTCGGCCCCAATGGTGCGGGTAAGACTACCCTCATCAGGGTGCTGTCGACACAGCTGACCCCAACCAAGGGCCAGGTCACGGTAGACGGTTGGGACCTGCAGAAGCACCGTGCCGAGGTGCGCCAGCGTCTCGGCTACCTTCCGCAACATTTCGGCGCCTATCCACAGCTCACGGCCGGGGAATTTCTCGATTACATGGCGCGGCTTGCGGGTTTACACAGCCGCCGCGACCGCAAGGAACGAGTTTCAAGAGCACTCGAGAATGTGGGGCTGTCCGATGTCCGCCAGCAACGCACCGGGACCTTTTCTGGCGGCATGATGCGGCGTCTCGGCATCGCCCAGGCACTTCTGGGGGATCCTGAGTTCCTCATCGTCGACGAGCCGACAACTGGCCTCGATCCGGAGGAGCGCATCCGCTTTCGCGGGCTGCTGGGGCGCTTGAGCAGCGATCGGGCCATCCTCGTCTCGACGCATATCGTCGGCGACATTTCTAGCACCTGCGAAGCCATCGCCCTCATAGATCGAGGCAGGCTCCGATATCAGGGCGCCCCCGAGGATCTGGTCCGGCTCGCCGAAGGCAAGGCCTGGAGCGTTACGGTGGATGATGCCGGCTTCGAGGATATCTCCAGGCGATTTCATGTGGTCACCGTTGCCCCTGAAGGTGACGCGCTCTTGCTGCGCGTGGTGGGTGATGCCGAGCCATTGCCCGGCGCTGAGCCGGTAGCACCCAACATGGAGGACGCCTACGTCTACTTCATGGAGTCGGGAGAGATACCGGCGGAAGAGCTATCGCCATGAACGGCCTGCTCAACATCCTGGGGGTGGCCCGCTACGAGCGCATCATGCTCATGCGCACCATGCGGTTTCGTGTTGTTGGCCTGGCCGGGATTGCTCTGCCGATCTTCTTGGGCGTGGTTCTCGGCATCCTGGAGGCGCGCGGGCTGGAATCCGGCACGTCGTTCGGCATCGGAGCCTTTATTCCATTCTATGTCTACAGCTACTTGCAGGCAGTCGTTGTTGCCTTCCTTGCCGGCGATTTCCGGGCTGCCGATGAGCGAGCTCACGTTTACGAGGTGATCGCGGTGCGGCCGCTTTCAACCACCGAGCTCGTGGTCGGCAAGTACCTCGGTGTGTTGCAGGCGCTCGCCAGCCTGAGCCTAGTGGTGATGCTGATCACCATGGCTATCCAGGGCGCCAAGCTCAGCGTCCTGGGCACACCTTTCCGCATCGAGCCCTATCTGGGCTACTTCTTCATCATGACCCTGCCTGCGCTGATCTTCATGGCGGCCCTGACCTTCTTCCTGGGGGCTCTGCTGCGAAACCGGGCGGCGGTGGCATTGGTGGTGATCGCGTACATCATCGGTGTGATCTTCTTCCTCGGCGATCGCTACGGCGGGATTTTCGATTTTGGTGCTTTCTTCGCACCCCTCTTCTACTCCGACATGCTCGGGTTTGGTGACCTCACCCGAGTCATCGAAATACGACTGTTCTACGTCGTCCTGGCGGTCGCCCTCCTGGGGCTGTCCGTCGCTCGCTATCCTCGCTTGCCCCAGGCGGGGTTTTGGCGCCTCGCAGGTTGGGGAGCCGTAGTCACTGGTGGGCTGGCCGCGGCCGGCCTGCTCGCGTGGATGCAGCACCAAGACTCCGCGAGCCTCGCCTACCGCGAGCATCTCCTTACCCGACAAGTCGCGCACGCCGACCTGCCGTTTCCAGATGTCACACACTACGACCTCGAAGTAGATCTGCTTGGCAGGGAAGCCCGACCGCCGGCCGAGACGACGATGGTCGACCTGATGGTGCGGGAGGCTCCGCTGGCCGCGACCGCGACGATGCAGGTGACCAACCCATACGGGGAGCCCCTCGACACTCTCCTCTTCACGCTCAACCCCGGCCTCGACTTGCAGTGGGTGATCGGAACGAATGGCGAGCCACTCGATTTCGAGCGTGACGGCTCGGTCGTGAAGGTGTTTCCGTCCGTTCCTCTCGCAACCGACGCCCAGACGAAGATCACGATGGGCTACAGCGGCACAATCGACCGTGATGGGTTCGACCTGATCCGAACCGCTCCGAGGTTATCGAAGACCGAGGAGGGTCCGAAGCGGGGTGAGCTCACCGCCTGGATCAGGCCCGAATCGGTGTTCTTGCCGCCCCGTAGCCGCTGGTATCCGGCACCCGGCGTCGACTACGGGCACAGCGAGCCACCACTGGCTTCATTCTTTACCGCTGACATCCGTATCACGACGCCGGCCGAGCTCACCACCATCACCCAAGGACGGACTGTTGACGATCCCGCCAGCCCCGCTGCCGACGCTCCGGCTGCCGCGCGCCGCACCAGCACCTGGAAGGTCGAACGTGCCGTTCCGTTCCTGTCCCTCAATGCGGGCATATACGACGTCCTGACCGCGAATGTCAGTGATATCGAACTGGCTCTCTATTTCTATCCGGAGCATGGGCGTCAGGTGGAGTTTTTCGCCGACGCGAGCGAGAAGATCCTGGAAGACCTCGAGCAACTCTTGGGAGCGATGGAGAGGGAGACCGGGCTTCCCTACCCCTACCCGAGCTTGACAGTGCTCGAAGTCCCCTTCCTCGTGCAGTGGTACTACGAGGGATGGCGCGAGGTTGGGGGGCTCACTCAGCCGGGTATCCTCATGGTGCAGGAGGATGTCTTCACCTCGGAGGAGTTCGAGAGGGATCTCAATCGCCGTCGCAGCCGCTCTCGGGGCGAGTTCGACCCGATCGACACCAAGCGAAGCCTGCTCATGGCGGAGGTGTTCCAGATCTTCCTGAGCACGGGGAATGCTACGCAGATCTACCGCAGTCCCCTTGTGCAGCTTTGGTCGTTCGATCGCGGGTTCATGGGCCAGAACGCCTCCCTGCTCGAACGTGGAATGCCGGTCTATATGCAGGAGGACGTCGGCAGCGAGTTGCGGTCGATGCTGCTGCAGCGTGGTCGAGGGCGTGGCGGATTCCGCGGCCGTGCTGCGACACAACGAATGCAGGGTTCGGGGGCCGACGACAACCTCTTGGCTGCCGCGACGGACGACCAGCGCAACGCCGTGGGAAGCCGAACGGAGTGGGAGGATGTGCTCGCATCCATGCAGGAGGAGTCCTTCGCCACCATGGACCCGGAGGAGGATCCGGACATGTATCGTGCGATTCTCGACACCAAAGGCCTCACTCTGTTC
>CALAKE010000710.1 GCA_937922775.1 uncultured bacterium
GGAATCGATGACGTGCTACTGCCGTTTGAAAGGGATCAGGCTCAAGCGCAACGTCGACGGCAAGCAGCAGATCTTCCTGATGCGTACGGCCGGCGGCGAGGCCGTGCAGCTCACCGAGCACGAGGAGAGCGTCGGCTCCTACCAGTGGTCCGAGGACGAGGCCAAGATCTTCTTCACCGCCTCCGACAAGCGCGAGAAGGAAGAGGAATCCGAGATGAAGAAGGGCGCCGACGCGATCTTCGTCGACGAGGGTCCGAACGGCCAGAGCCGCTCCAACTGGCGCAATCTCTGGGTCTTCGACATGGACTCGAAGGAGATCACCCAGCTCACGGAGAAGGAGTGGTTGATCGGCAGCTTCACGGTGTCACCGGATGCGTCACAGGTGGCGTTCACGGCGCGCTACACCAACCGCCGCAACGACGGCTACAAGGACGAGATCTACCTCCTGAACGTCGCCGACAAGTCGTACGAGCGGCTTACCGAGAACGCCTCGCCCGAGCGCGTCATCTCCTGGTCACCCGACGGCAAGGTGTTTCTGTTCGGGGCCGCCGATGACCAGGAGTGGAAGAACAAGAACAACAAGATCTGGGTCATGGACCCGACCTTGAAGGAGCACAGGCTGCTGTCGGCTACGTTCGAGGGTAGCCCCGGCGGCGGCACCTTCACTCCCGATGGCAACCACATCCTGTTCTCGGGCCAGCAGGGTGCCAGCTCCAACCTCTACCGCATGAATGCGACGACCGGCGAGTTCGAGAAGCTCACCGACATCGAAGGCACCTTGCGCGCCGGCGGTTTTTCCAAGGACCGCACGAAGTACGTCTATACCTTTACCGACTACAAGACCCCGGGCGACATTTACGTCTCCACAGTGGACAACTTCGACCCAGTCCGCATCACCGACGCCAATCCCGGCCTCCACGACAAGTTCCAGCTCGCCGAGATGGAGCTGATGCAGTGGAACAGCCACAAGGACTACGAGATCGAGGGGCTGGTCCACTACCCGGTCGGCTACGAGCCGGGCAGTCCCGTGCCCCTGATGCTCAATATTCACGGCGGCCCGGCCGGCGCCTTCACCAATAGCTTCCGGGCCAGCTACCACGTCTACGCCGGCCTTGGGTACGCTGCTCTCTCGCCCAACGTGCGCGGCAGCAGCGGCTATACGGACTTCCTGCGCGAGGGCAATACCGTGCAGGAGGACGACGGCCTCGGCATCGGCGATTACCTCGACCTGATGAACGGAGTCGACATGCTCATCGAGAAGGGCATCGTCGATCCCGACCACATGGGCCTGCGGGGCTGGAGCTACGGCGGCATTCTCGGTGGCTGGACGATCACCCAGACCGACCGCTTCAAGGCAGCCTCGATCGGCGCCGGCGTCTACGACTGGGTTTCAGAGTACGGCCCGGGCTTCAACCACGACATGCGGTTGTGGCACATCGGCGGCACCCCCTGGGACAACCCCGATGCCTGGCGCGAGCGCTCGGCGCTCACGCACGCGCCCAACATCACCACGCCGACCATCCTGCTGCACGGCATGGAGGACACCACCGACACCGAGCAGCAGTCGATGATGTTCTTCACGGCCATCAAGGAGATCGGCAAGGCGCCGGTGCGTTACATCAAGTTCCCGCGCCAGCCGCACGGCATCCGTGAGCCTCGCCACCAGCGCGTCCGCGACATCGAGGAGATCCGCTGGATGCAGAAGTACATCCTCGGTGAGGAATGGACGCCGTGGGAGCGGCCGGCACCGAAGAAGGAGAAGGCTGAGGACGAGAAGGAAGAGGGACAGTAGCAGGCTGCAATTCACGTGCAGACGGGATATCGTCTGGCCCGGGCTGACGGGCCGCACGAGGGCACGTACGTCGGCTTGCGCTTGACCGAATAACGAGGAGTGGTCGCCCGATGCGCTGGAAGCGAGGACACCGCAGCCGCAACGTCGAGGACCGCCGCCATCAATCGGCCGGCGGAGGCGCCGGCGCGGCCTCGTTGATTCAGCTTCTGTTCCTCGTGGGTCGCTCGCGCTACGGGCTCGTCGCGATCGTGGTGTTCTTTCTCTTCATGTGGTTCACCGGCGTCGATCCTCTCTCGCTCCTCGGCGGGGGAGGGATGTCGTCTCCGGGCAACACCGCCGCGCGCGATGCTTCCGAGGAAGAGCTGGTGGAGTTCGTGAATTGGCTGATCGACGACGTGCAGGACACCTGGCGAGAGGTTCTCGCGGGTACGGATACGCCGTACCGCGACGCCACTCTGGTACTCTTTCGCGACAGCGTGAGGTCCGCTTGCGGCTTCGCACAGGCGGCCTCCGGTCCCTTCTACTGCCCGGGTGATCACAAGACGTACATCGACCTCGGCTTCTACGATGAGCTGCGGCGTGGCTTCGGAGCGCCTGGAGATTTCGCCCAGGCATATGTGATCGCGCACGAGATCGGTCATCACGTCCAGACTATCCTCGGGATCGAGCCGCAGGTGCGGCGACTGCAAAGTGAGCGACCCGCCGATGCCAACGCCCTGTCAGTGCTGATGGAGCTACAGGCCGACTGCTTCGCCGGGGTGTGGGGTCACTACGCCAACGCGAGAGGCGTACTCGAGGCAGGCGACCTCGAAGAGGGCCTCACGGCCGCGGCTGCCATCGGCGACGATCGTATCCAGCGCAACGCCGGCCGAACGGTGAACCCCGAAGCTTTCACGCACGGATCCTCGGCTCAGCGTGTGGAGTGGCTGCGGCGAGGCTTCGACGCCGGCAGTCCGGCTGTTTGCGACACCTTCTCTGCGGCACGCTGAGGCCCGACCGGGCTGCGGCTGGCAGGTCGTGTACCATGATGCTCGCTTGTTTCAAAATTCCATTCAGGAGAACACCGTGGGGTTGTATCGCAAGTACATTCTCCCCAAGCTTGTGCACTGCGCCTGCAGCTCGGAGCAGAACATGGCGCAGCGGGGCAGGGTAGTGCCCAGGGCCAGGGGGCGCGTGCTGGAGGTCGGCATCGGCTCGGGCCTGAATCTGTCCTACTACGACGCCGACCTGGTGGAGAAGGTCTGGGGGCTGGATCCGTCTGAAGAGCTGCTCTCGATGGCAGCGTTCGAGGCGGAGAAGGTCGATATGGAGGTCGAGCTCCTGCCGGAAAGTGGCGAGCAGATTCCTCTCGATGACGATAGCGTCGACACCGTTCTCACTACCTTCACCCTGTGCAGCATCGGGGACGCGCCGCGCGCGCTCGCCGACATGGCAAGAGTGCTGAAGGCAAACGGTGAGCTGTTGTTCTGTGAGCACGGTGTGGCGCCCGACCCCTCGGTGCGGCGCTGGCAGAACAGGATGAACCCGCTCTGGAAGCGGGTTAGCGGAGGATGTCACCTGAACCGACCGATCCCGAGTTTGATCGAGGAAAGTGGATTCGAGCTCACCTCCCTGAAGGCCAGGTACATGCCCGGCTGGCGATGGGCGAGCTATCAGTATTGGGGTGCCGCAACGCCCGAGTGACCAGCGACGCTCCCCGTCCTGCTCTTACCCCGTAGCCTCGTCCTCCTCGACCGCGTTGATCTCGGGGTCGGCAGCGGGCATTTCTCGTCCGGCCGCGGCATTGTCTTCTGCGGCCGCCTGGTGGATGTCCGGAGGGACTTCCTGGCAAGCGCACACGAGGCACACGAAGGACACCAAGCACACATGTGCGAGTCGACTATGACCACGCCACTGGTCAGCAGCTTTGATCACGAGGGCTCCTCCCGTCGGACGCTTTTGGGGAGAGGCGCGGACAAGCTCGACAACTCTGACATGAGTATTCGGAATTCAGATTTCGGATGTTAAGACACCGCGCCTCGGGTACAATGCGCGCGATCCGACGAACTGGAGTTGGTATAGGCCACGACCGAGTGGGTGAATCTCGGGATGTGAGGGGCGGAATTTGACCACAGGAAGGCAGGAGGCCAGCCTCGTATTGCGGGACGGGGCGGTGTTCGAGGGGTACGTCTTCGGGGCGGCGCAGCCGTCGGCCGGCGAAGTCGTCTTCAACACCGGCATGGTGGGCTACCCGGAAGCGATCACCGACCCTTCCTACTACGGACAGATCCTCACGCTCACGTATCCGCTCATTGGCAACTACGGCGTCCCCTCGTTTGAGACGGACGGCTACGGTATTCCCCGCAGCTTCGAGTCCGACCGCATCCAGGTTCGCGGCCTCGTCACCGCCAACTATCACGACGACTACCACCACTGGAACGCGTCGCAGACGCTCGGCGACTGGCTGGCGTCGGAGGGAGTTCCCGGCATATATGGCGTCGATACCCGCGCGCTCACTCTGCACTTGCGAGAGCGCGGCTCCGTGCTCGGCAAGATCGTTCTTCCGGAGCTGGACAAGCCCGACTGGTACGACCCGTCAACCGAGAATGTCGTTAGCTTGGTGTCGCGGCCGCGGCCGGAAACCTATGGCGACGGCGACCTCCACGTCGCAGTTCTGGACTGCGGGGTGAAGAACAACATCCTGCGGTGTCTTCTGAAACGCGGCGCCCGAGTGACGGTGTTGCCGTGGGATCAGAACCTCGAGGCGGCTGAGTTCGACGGCCTGCTCGTGAGCAACGGGCCGGGTGATCCAGAGCAATGCCAGGCGGTCGTCGATCAACTCGTCGGCCTGCTCGATGGAACCCGACCGATTTTCGGGATCTGCCTTGGCTGCCAGATCCTCGGGCTTGCCGCCGGGGGACGCACGTTCAAGTTGCCCTTCGGCCACCGTGGCCAGAACCAGCCCGTATTCGAGAGGTCGACCGGGCGATGGGCGATCACAAGCCAGAACCATGGCTACGCTGTCGATCTCAACAGCCTTCCCGACGCCTGGGAGACCTGGTTCGTGAACGGCAACGATCAAACGCTGGAGGGGTTGCAGATGAAAAGCGGCCCGCACCGTGCCGTGCAGTTTCACCCAGAGGCGGTTTGCGGGCCGGTAGACACGAGCTACCTCTTCGACGTCTTTCTCGACGAGGTGCGGAAAGCAAAGAGAGATCAGGGGGAGCGACCGGGGGTGAGGGATGGCTAGTTCCCCTGGCCGGCCCGAACGCGTTCTTCTGCTCGGCTCCGGTGGCCTGACCATCGGCCAAGCCGGGGAGTTCGACTACTCCGGCTCTCAGGCGATCAAGGCGCTCAAGGAAGAAGGCTGCGAGATTATCCTCGTCAATCCGAACATCGCCACGATTCAGACCTCCGAGGGTCTCGCCGACCGGATCTATTTCCTCCCGCTCACGGCTCAGTTCGTCGGGCGCGTCATCGAAAGGGAACGGCCCGAAGGGATCCTGCTGAGCTTCGGCGGGCAGACAGCGCTCAACTGCGGCCTCGATCTGCACCGCTCCGGTGTGCTGGAAGCAAGCGGTGTGCGGGTTCTGGGCACCCCGATCCAGACGGTAGTCGATACCGAGGATCGGGCCCTGTTCGCCAAGCGTCTTGCGGAGCTTGGAGTGCCCGTGACAGCGAGCGAAGCCGTTGAGTCGATCGATGCGGCGGTAGAGGCTGCCGAGGCGATCGGCTACCCGGTGCTCCTTCGCACTGCTTTCACGCTGGGGGGCCTGGGTTCCCGGCTGGTGTACGAGCCGGATGACATGGTCGAGGCGGCCACCGCCGCCTTGGCGTTCTCCGACCAGCTTCTCATCGAGCGTGCTCTCATCGGTTGGAAGGAACTCGAGTACGAGGTCGTGCGCGACCGCGAGGACAACTGCATCACCGTCTGCAACATGGAAAACCTCGATCCGATGGGGATCCACACAGGCGAGTCTATCGTTGTGGCCCCGAGCCAGACCCTATCGAACGACGAGTACCACCTGCTCCGCGAAACCGCCGTCACCACGATCCGCAAGCTCGGCGTGGTCGGAGAATGCAACATCCAGTTTGCCATCGATCCCAAGACCGGTGAGTACGTCACCATCGAGGTCAACGCTCGTCTGTCGAGAAGCTCAGCGCTGGCCTCGAAGGCAACGGGCTACCCGCTCGCCTTCGTGGCGGCGAAATTGGCGTGCGGACGACTGCTACACGAGATCCCGAACTCTGTGACTCGGGCCACCACCGCTTGTTTCGAGCCAGCGCTCGACTACGTGGTCGTGAAGGTGCCGCGCTGGGACCTCGCCAAGTTCGAGCGGGCCGAGCACCAGATCGGCAGCTCGATGAAGTCGGTCGGCGAGGTGATGTCAATTGGTCGCAGCTTCGAGGAAGCCCTACAGAAGGCCGTTCGTATGGTTGCGCCCGGGGTCGAGGGAGTCGTTGGAAATCAGGTCGCCGAGGAGGACCTGGAAGTTTGGCTCGAAAACGCCAGTACGGAGCGACTGTTCGCTGTCGCCGAGGCGTTCGGGAGAGGCTGGACGGTCGAGCAGTTGCGCGACCTGACCGGTGTCGATCCCTGGTTCTTGCTGCGCATTCAGAACCTCGTGCGGCTGCGGGGTGAGCTCGGTCGCCATTCTC
>CALAKE010000711.1 GCA_937922775.1 uncultured bacterium
GTCGCCGGTCGCACCTCGAAATCACCGTGCGGCAGCTCGCGATGTGGTTTGTCGGCATTCACGCGAGTCCACTCTTCTTCCGGTGAGAGACTGTAGACCAAAGGACCGCGCTCAATGGCATAGGCCTGGTTGTAGCGATTCGTGATCTTCGGCCGCATGGGGAAATGAAGTGTGACGCTGGTCCCTCCCGCGCCGCCATCCTCGCCTTTGCCCCGCCATTCCCGTTCTAGCCGATGGAAGCCGCCAGGAGCCACATGTTCCGCCAAGCCGTCTTCAACTGCGATAGTGGCGCCCTCGGCCCAGGCGGGCACCCGTAGCAGGAGCGGAAAACTGGCCGTTTGATCCGGACTCACCGTGATCGTCAGCGTCTCGCGAAACGGGTAGTCAGTGTCTACTACCACGGATACCGGCGTATCGCCGGAGTTGAAACGCGCCTCACTGGGGGCATACGCGACGGCGGCTATCCCATCGTCAGGCGTCTTCATCCACAGATGGGCGGCGAGCTTGGGCCAGCCTTGATGCATGTTCGATGTGCAGCAGCCGTAGTTGGGCTCGAGTCCGTAGAGGTTGGATTCGGGGCCGTTGGTGCTCCACATATGATCGGGATTGATGGTGCATTGCACCTGGTTGGCCTGCTGGTCGTACTGATGCGCCCACATGTCGGGGGAAAACGTGGCGGGGAGCGCGTTGTAGGCAACCCGCTCGAGGCGATCACCGATCGCAGCATCGCCAAACACGGAGAGGACGATCTCCAACGAGTACATCAGCTCGACCACAGAGCAGAGCTCGGTGCCCTGCAAGGGGTTCCTACCCGACAAGCACTCGTCCCCCGTGAACATGCCGTTGATCTGGCCGTGGTAGCGGTCGAGAAAGGCCAGCATCTTCGCCGGAAACTCGCGATCGTCAGGCTGCTGATCGAGGCGCCATGAAAGGGCTGCCGCCTTGGGCGCCATTCCTGTGTTCACCACGTGCTTGTCCCAGGTCCACAGGCCTCGGCGCGGGGTGGGGAAGGCCATCTCGTCATCGGCGTATAGGGCCTTGTAGTCGGTGCCCTGCTCCCGCAGCAGCCGGGCAAGATCGAGCAGCCAGGTGTCGCCGGTGATTCCGTAGACGTGGAAGGCCGGTACGAGCCCCTCGAACCAGCGGTACTTGCCCCAGTTGAACAAGGGCCGCCGCTCCAAGCCCGGACCGAGCACCCTCAGGCTGGCCACCAGAGAGTCGAGGGCGCGCTCATCGCCCGTGGCGTCGTGGTATTGGGCGAGCATCTTCTGCACCAGCAAGATTGCCCACATGTCGTAGGGTTGCTCGCCAGGCTCGCTCGGCCAGTCCGGAACGGGCTCGAACCAACCATCGTGCCGCTGTCTCTCGATGATCTGGCCGACGTACCCGCTGACCTTGCTCTTCAGGGTGTCGTCGCCGAGAGTCCACGCGAGGGGAATCACACCGTCGAGCCAGTAGGGGGCCCTCTCCCAGCCCTCGGCGTCGCCGCCGAACCACTTGCTTTGGCCAACATCGGGCCAGAACCCGTCGAGGTGGCCGCTGAGGCCGTCGGCCTGGATGCGGAGTTGCCGGGCGAGCCAGCCGCGAGGCTGGATGGCGCCGAGGGGCAATGGGCGGAAGACCGGATCGGCGAGCCCAGGGAACGAGGATGCTCGCGGCCCGGCCGGATCTCTGCCGGCGCGACCACCGGCATCGGTGCTGGCACTTGCCGTGGCCGGAATCCCGGTCGTCGCCAGCGCGGATGCCCCGGCGGCCGCACGAGCAAGGAATTGACGCCTGTCGAGCGGTTTCATCTCATCCTCCTGTCATCAGGCTGCCCAAATCCACGACCGGGGCCGAATCCACCGCGTAGCCGTCGGCCCTTCTTCGTCGCCATTCTTCGTGCCGATTTGAACTTCTGGCACTGCCCGGACGTCTTGTCCAAGGAAGCCGCCGAGATCCCTGACGCGGGCTGCGATATGCTGGACTCCAATCGCGGAAACCATTTTGTCGCCATTCGCGTTCTATATGGTAGCGCCGCAATGGAGTGATCGCTTGGTATTGTGCCCGCGCGGCCGCGATCCACCGAGATGATCAGGCTGAGACTTACGCCGCGTCGAAGACAGAACGAGCAACCGAGGTTGGTAGGTCATGGAAAATCTATGGGAGGATCTCCGCTACGGGGTCCGCATGCTTCTGAAAAACCCCGGCTTCACCGCCGTCGCGGTTCTCGTGCTGGCGGTCGGAATTGGCGCGAATACGTCGATCTTCTCTCTGGTGAACTCGATTCTTCTGCGCCCCATCGTGGCGGAGGCTCCCGACGAGTTGGTCGCCGTTTACAGCAAGAACACCGTCCGGCCTGATTCCTACCGGGGCCACTCCTACCTCAATTTCAGGGACCTTCGCGACGCCGACACCGTCTTTGTCAGCCTGATGGCCCACGACTTGACCATGGTCGGGCTGACGGAGGGTGAAAATACACGCCGTATTTTCGCCGAATTCTCCTCATCCAACTACTTTGACACCTTCGGCGTCGCCCTCTTCCGCGGACGCACCTTCCTTCCCGAGGAGGAGACCCCGGGCAGTGAGATCCCGGTGGCGATCATCAGCTATGAGTATTGGAAACGACATGGGGAGGATCCCGACCTGGTAGGGAAGACGTTACGCGCGAATGGCCGCGTGCTATCGATCGTCGGAATCGCCCCGCCCGGCTTCACCGGGCGCACCGCGGTCATATCGCCGGAGCTGCATCTGCCGTTCGGCATGCACCACTTGCTGCAGAGCGACATCTTCAGCTCCGGTGACGGGCAAACCCTCGAAGATCGCGACAACGGCAATCTGTTCATGGTCGGCCGGCTGCGCCCGGGCTTGAGCTACGAGGAGGCTGACGCGCAGCTCGAGGTCATATCCGGGCGGTTGGGAGAGGCGTTCCCGGCCATTAACGATGACTACACGTTTACGGTGGGGCCGCTCTCCAGGACCTCCATCGGCACGGACCCTCAAGATGACGACGCGCTCTCCGTCGTCGCCCTCGTGCTGATGGTGATGACCGGCATCGTGCTGTTGATCGCCTGCCTGAACCTGGCCAACATGATGTTCGCCAGGGGCACCGCGCGACGCAGGGAGTTCGCGATCCGCGTCGCCATCGGCGGCGGCCGGGTGCGCATCCTGCGCCAGCTGCTGACGGAAGGCCTGCTGCTATCGGTTCTCGCCGGGGTCGCCAGCCTTTTCGTAGCCTCCTGGGCCGGCAATCTCCTGCAGTCGTCGATGTACGAGGTTCTCACCATGACCTCGATGTCGATGGACATCGTCATCAACACGGCTCCGGATCACCGCGTTCTCCTGGCGACGGTGGCGTTTTGTGTGTTCGGCACGGTCCTGTTCGGCTTCGGTCCGGCCTGGAAGCTGTCACAGCCGGACGTGATGGCGGACCTCAAGGAGCAGGCTGGAGAGACCCAGCAGAAGGGTCGACGGGGTGGGCTCTTCGCACGTCGCAACCTGTTGGTGGTCAGCCAGGTCGCGCTCTCGCTGGCTCTGCTCATAGCGGCCGGCCTCTTCGTGCGCGCCGCCCAGGAAGCTGCTGACACCGACCCCGGCTTCAGCCTGGAGGGCGGCATTCTCGCTGAAATCGACCCCTCTTTGGTTGGCTACGATGATCCCCGCAGCAGGGAGCTCTACCGAAGACTGAAGGAGACCCTGGAGAGCCTCCCCGGAATCGAGTCGACGAGCGTCGCGGGGACCGTACCCTACGGCAATGTCTCGGACAGCCGTCGTGTTCGGCGAGCCGAAGATCTGCCGACGACCTCGGCCAATGGTGACGACGCGATCGAAACAGTCGGCGCTCGCTATGTCACTGTCGGGAATGAGTATTTCAGCACCTTGGGTGTACCCCTCCTGCGGGGGCGCGACTTCAGCCTCGCGGAGGCGGAATCCGACGGCGGACCCAGAGTGGCAATTGTCGATGAAGCTCTCGCTGGGAGGCTTTGGCCGGACGAAGATCCTGTCGGACGCTACATCGGCTTCGGCCGTGAGCCCGAAGATCGCGGCACGAACGAGATGGAGGTCGTCGGGGTCGTGCCGACGATTCGGGATGACATCTTCGGCAGCGACGATCGAGCGCATGTCTACGTTCCCCATGGGCAGAACTTCCAGGCCGGGATGCACATCCACGTCCGCACAGCCGGCACGAGCGAGAGCGCCATGGCCTCATCGCTGCAGGCGATTCGGCGAGAGCTCCAGGGAATAGACGAGACCCTTCCGATCTTGAAGCTGAAGACTCTGGAAGCTCACATTGACGGCAGCACGAGTCTCTGGCTGGTCCGGCTCGGGGCGAATGTCTTCGGCATCATCGGCGGGCTCGCCTTGTTCCTGTCGGTTGTGGGTGTCTACGGGGTGAAGGCATACACGGTTGCCCAGCGCAGCCGTGAGATCGGTATCCGGATGGCCATGGGGGCTACGACCGGCGACGCGCTCTGGCTGATCTTGCGGGAAGGCATGGTGCTGACCGCCGCCGGCCTGGTGTTGGGATTGCTCATTGCCGCCGTCCTTGCCCGCCTCCTGAGCAGCATGCTGTATGGAGTGAGTGCGCTCGATCCCCTGGCCTTCACGATCGCGCCTCTCATCCTTGCCGCCGTCTCCCTCCTGGCTACCTATCTTCCAGCGCGGCGAGCGGCAGGTGTCGATCCCATAGTGGCCTTGCGGTATCAATGAGCGTCGACATCTACACCCCACGATGGCCGAATCCATGCTTCAATTGCCAAGCAGGCCGTCGTGGAAGTGTGGTGGGTCTGGTTACATCACGGCCTGCTCGGCTCGCGGACTCTCTGTACCTGGACGGTGATGGAGAGTAGCCGGCCCTTGCGCGATTGAGCTCAGTGAGCCCGGAGTGATCCGAGCGAGATACGAGAGATATCTGCGATCTTCGAGAAAGCCCATTGAGTCGAATGGCTAGGAAGCCTGCCGTGCCCGACGCTACCCCAATCAGACTGGCCCGTGAAATGGGCTTGCTGGGGCTGGCCGCCACCGGCATTTGCTCGATGATGGGGGCTGCGATCAACGTCATTCCCTTCATGATCCAGCGCAGCGTGCCGGGAATTGGTCCTTATGTCTTGCCCGCCTACCTATTTGCCGCGTTGCCGGCGATCTTCGCCGCGCTCGCCTACGCTATCTTGGCCTCGGCCATGCCGCGGGCGGGCGGTAGCTACATTTATGCCAGTCGCGGGCTGAACCCTTACCTGGGATTCGTGGCCAGCTTCTCGCAGTGGTTCGGATTATCGATCGCTATCGGCGTCGTCTCCTACGTGTTGATCCCGTTTCTACGCGACATCGCCGCCGCGCTCGGGTTGGACGCACTTGCCGCCGGCCTCGAT
>CALAKE010000712.1 GCA_937922775.1 uncultured bacterium
GCCGGCCGGTCCACTGTGCCTTCGCTGCCCCCGGAGCCACTCCCGAACATCAGCCATAGCGCTGCCACGAGCACCGCCGCAATCAGCGACGCAAAAGCGATTACGCGCCACGATCTGTCGGGCTTCGTGTCAACCATCGGATTGTCCGTTTGACGAGCTACTGCCGGGGTGTGCCGCCGACGATGCGGTCCTGACGACGACGGTACTGCTCGAGGCTGTTGAACAGGGCGGTGGCGATCCGCTGCCGGTAGCGGGGGTCAGCCAACGATTCCGCCTCGTCGGGGTTGGAGAGAAAGCCGACCTCGACGAGAACCGCGGGCATGTCAGCACCGCGCAGCACCCGAAACGGTGCCTGCTTGATACCTCGGTTGCCAGTTCCCGCCAGACGATTGAGCTCAGCCTGAATGGCCTCGGCGAGAGCACTGCTCTCACGCAAATGAAGCGTCTGCGCCATATCCCAGAGCAGGAGCTGCAGGCCGGCGTCTCCTTGAGCCTCCCTCTCGAGGCCGAGGGCGTCGTTCTCTAGCGCGGCGACACGGCGCGCATCGTCATCGGTGGCCTTGTCGGACAAGAAGTACGTTTCGGCTCCTCGCACACCCCTGCCACGGTACGAGTTCGCATGGATGGAGATGAACAGATCCGCCTGCAGGTTGTTCGCCTTCTCCGTCCGACTCTCGAGTGCCACGTCGTAGTCGCTTTCGCGGGTCAGGTGTACCTGCAGGCCGAGCCGCTCACGGATCAGGTCGCGCAGCCGTCGTGCGATGTCGAGCGCGATGTCCTTCTCCGTCATCCCATTCGATGCCGTCGCTCCAATCTCGGAGCCGCCGTGTCCAGGGTCGATGACGATCGTGCGAAGCCCCCGCTGGGGGGTCGCAGACGCCGATCCGGTCAGTGTGCTCGGCGACACGAGGAGCCCAACAATCAGAAGGACGATTGCCCACGAGCCGTTTCGCGACGTGCGGCCGCTTGCGGTTGTTTCCATGGCGATGCAGAGCCGGAGAACGATTACGGAATTAGCCAAGCCACCCAAGGAGTATCCTAGTCCCTCCGGCGCGGGTGAGTAAACACGCACCCCGTGAAGTAGAGGCTTCGGCGGAGCGACTTTCCGCTAAATTCCCCCTTCCGCACCATCCTCGCGCCCCGCCAGAAAGCGATCGAAGAAATCGCCGCCCGCACGGAACACGGTCAGCCAGTTCTCGTGGCGGAGGAAACCGTGCACGTCGTCGACGAAGTAGATCTCTTCGAAATGCACGTCGCCCTTCTGGCGCAGCCTGGCCACCAGGTCGATGCTGGCCTCGAACGGTACGTTGCGATCATCGTCGCCGTGGATGATCAGCACGGGCGACCTCCACGACTCGATGTCGGCCACCGGGCTGGAGCGGAAGGCGAGCTGGCGGGTGCGCTCGCGTTCCGCCTCGCTCGGTCCCTGGATCTGCCCTCGCCCGTACCAGCGAAGCTGTTCCGACCAGTCGTGCACTCCGTGCAGGTCGACCCCGGCCTTGAACAAGTCGGAATCGCGGGCCAGGCCCATGGCTGTGAGGTAGCCGCCATACGAGCCGCCCCACAGTCCGATGCGCTCGGGGTCCACCTCGGAAAGCGACTGCAAGTAGTGGCCGGCGGCGACGATGTCCTGGTATTCGGATGCACCCCGCCACCCGTACTCAGGCGGCTCGCGGAAATCGACGCCGTAGCCGATGCCACTACGGTAATTCACCGAGAGCACCACATAGCCCTTGGCAACAAGGTACTGATTGAAAGCGTAGGCGCCATGGTAGTAGCCGCGATTGTGCCAGCCGAGCAGCATCTGCCGGCGCGATCCGCCGTGCATGAAGATCACGGCCGCGGCATCGGCTCCGGAGCTTAATCCCTCGGGAACGAAGAGCTGGCCGTGGATCTTCCAGCCGTCGGCGGCTTCGAAGACCACCTGGCGGGGCACGACGAGCTGGTTGTTCGGGAACTCCATCGACAACGGACTCACGCTCATTACGACCCCGCTGTCGTCCAGATGTCGCATTCTCACGCCAGCATGCTCACGAGCGCCCGAGCGGATGTAGGCGATCCATGCGCCGTCAGCAGAGGGTGCCGGGTTCCACGCGATCGCAGCGCCAGATTCGATCCACTCAGCGTGGCCGTCGCTCAGCCGAATACGGCCGAGCTGGCGGGTGTCGATCGACAGAGTGTTGGCATTCACCCACACCCAGTCGCCATCGGCGGAGAGCTTGGCATTCTCGACAATGCCATTGCCCGGAGTCAGATCCCTCGGCTCCCCGCCATCCTCAGCGATCGCGTAGAGATGATTCCAGCCGGTCATCTCCCCCGGGAAGACCAGAAAGCCGTTTCCGTACATGAGGTCGTATTCCCCGGCGATGGCCGTCGGGTAGCGTCCCTGCTGCTCATGATCGGGAGCTCGCCATAGCTCGCGGGCCTTGCCGCCCGCCGTCTCCACGGTCCATACACTGAAGCCCTGGTAGCCTGCGAGAAGCCGGATGAAGGCGAGCCGAGTGCCATCGGGGGACCAACGTGGCAGCCTGTCCTGGTCGGCCGAGTTCGTGAGCCAACGCAGCTTCCCGTCTGCAAGATCGAAGATGCCGAGGATCGATCGACCATCACGGGCACTAGAAAACGCCAGCCGTGTGCCGTCCGGTGACCATTGCAGATCGCCAACATCGGAGCGGACGTGGAATAACTCCGCACCTTCAGGTGTGTCCGCATCGAGGTCGAGCAGCCAGGCGGTGCCACCATCTGTATAGGCGATCCTGGCCTCGGTAGGGGACATGACCGGAGAAATCGCCCCGGCGATGCGCTCGGGCTCACCGCCGCCCCAATCGATCAGCCAAAGGTCGGTGCTGACACCATCGATCTCGCTGGTCGGGTTCGGAAGCTCGCCGTCACGGTTTGGACCGCCTCCGTAGAGGTAGATCAAGCGGTCGCCATCGGGAGTGAACGTGAGGCCGCTGAGCACCTGGCCGTCGTCCTCGAGGTAGGACGTCAGGCGGCTTGGGCCCCAATCAGGCCCCTCTGCCACCCATACGTTACGTCGCCCCTGGTCGTTAGCCAGCCACGCGATGCGTTCGCCGGTCGGGGCCGCGATCAGCTCGGACGGGAACGCGTAGCTCATCACCTGTTCGATGGTGAAGGCGGGCTCCTGTGCCTCGGGCGCGGCGGATTCGGTTGCGCCGGCCCGAGGTGTTGCGGGCTGCAGTAGGGCGATCGTGACCAAGGCGAGAATAGCTACACGCGCTCTCATGAGACAGCCTTCCTTTCAGCTCGTTCCGTTCGTCACGAGGGGCAGCTCAGCCGGTAATTTTGCGCTTCAACTCGAGGTTTTGGCGAGCACTTGCTCGCTGCGAATCAGAACGTCGAATCCGTCGAACCGGTAGCGACGCAACCCGTCGCCCTCGGTAAACTCGCCGCCGCCGGAGAAGATCGTATCGAACGCTTCGCTGACACGCGGGATCACCTCGCTTCCGACCCATGGATCGTTGTGGCCGGCGCACACATAGTCGTATTCGTCCACGCGCGCCGCGATTTTGAGGTTCGACTCGACGTAGAGGTCGATGTCGACATCTGTTTCGTGCGCATACAGCGGCCCCGGATAGAAATGATCGCCGGTGAACAGGATGCGGTTGGCCGCGTCGAGCAGGCAGGCGTGGCCGGCCGCATGTCCAGGCGTGAAGATCACCTCGAGGGTGCGCCCGCCCAAATCGATGAGATCACCGTCATGCATGAGCGTCGTCGGCTCGGTGGGCGGAAAGGTCCAGGTGGCGCCGTCGAAGCCCTCGGGCAGCGGCTTCCACAAGTACTCATCGGTGATGTACCGCTGCAAGCGGGCGTTGTCGATTCCGGTTTGTAGCCGGTCGATCTCGTCAGGGTGGTCGTAGACAGAAACCTCATCCCACTGAGAATTGCTGCCGATGTGGTCGTAGTGGGTGTGGGTGTTCACGACCGACACAGGAAGGTCGGTCAGTTCTTCGACGACAGCGCGCAGGTCGCCGATGCCGTTGCCCGTGTCGATGATGACGCCGCGCTCCTCACCGAGCACCAGGTAGCAAATCGACTCCTCGAACTGGTTGGGCTCGTAGATCGCATAGGTGCCCTCGGCCAGCATGTAGACGTCGAACCAATCCTGATAGGTTCCGACCTTCTCCAGCGATGCGTAGACAGGGCGCGGATGAACGCTCCACCACTCCGTCGGCTGCACCAGCTCGGGAGCCCTCTCAGGTGTCGGTTCGGCAGCGGCCGGAGCCTCTGATGGGTCCTGTGCCTGCTCTCCCGAGCAAGCCATCAGGAGGCCCAGAAGAATGACAACGCACAGCAAGCGGGCTCGTCGCATATCCACCCTCCCTGTAGTCAACCTGCGGTTTTCACGCATCACTGCCATATCGGTTCAAGTCGAGCGTTCCGTTGGGTCGAAATCCGATGCCCTCGGCTTCCAGGAGGCGTCGTTGCCGCCCCGGTTCGCTGCCGGGGAGCGTATCCGTGGAGCAGCTCCCCTTGGAGCTCACGACACGGTGCCAGGGCACGTCCTCGGGGCAGTCGTGCATCGCCCAGCCGACAGCGCGCGGGGTGAGGGGGCGCCGGCACAGTTTGGCAATCTGTCCATAGGTCATCACGGTGCCGGAGGGGATTTCCCGGACGATTTCGTACACTTCATCCCACGCGCTGCTCTTGCCCATCGCGCTCGCCACGTGACCTTGGTATGTTTCCGTGCATCTAGTAATGAAAGGCCGTGCGACGCATCTTGCCATCAGGCAATTCGCGCCAGGCCTTATCACGGTGGACACCACGGCAGTCTACGCAGAATTCCCAGGAGAACAACCAATGAGCTACTACTTCAGCAAGACCCTCGACCTTCCCTTCAACGACGCCATCGCCCACGTCACGGCGGAGCTGAAGAAGGAAGGTTTCGGAGTGCTCACCGAGATCGACGTCAGCGGCACGCTGAAGGAGAAGATCGACGTCGATTTCCGCCCGTACACGATTCTCGGCGCCTGCAATCCCAACTATGCCTACCAGGCGCTGCAAAGCGAACGCCACATCGGCACGATGCTGCCGTGCAATGTCATCGTGCAGGCGACCGACGATGGAACCGAGGTGGCGGCTGTGGATCCCATTGCTTCGATGTCGGCCATCGAGAACGATCAGCTCGGCGAGGTTGCCCAGCAGGTCCAAGGTCTTCTGCGGAAGGTCATCGAGAGCCTCTGAGTAGCGCACCCCCGATCATACGGCATCGTAGATCACATCCCCCGGCCGGAGATGGGCCCGGAGCTTCTGGGCTTTGGCCGGGGATCAGGGAATAGGAAACGGCGGAAGGTCAACCGACCCTCCGCCGTTTCTTCCTTCGGAGTGCGTGCCGCTGCCGAGCCGGCACTAAGCCAGCAGGCGTGGCCGACTACTGATTGCAGAGGCAGCAGGCTTCGAAGGCGGGCAGATGTTTTTCCAGAGACGCGGCACGGATGTTGGTGAAGACGTTGCGCACGTCCTGCGGCAGATCCATGGTCAGGAACTCGTCATAAAGAGCGATGTTGGCGATCTCGGCCTCGACTGCCGCCGCACAGGCAGCGGGCAGCGTCCCGAAGGAGGGAACGTTGCCGAGATTCCATTCGCTCGCCGGCACCGGGAGGTCATGGTTGGTGAACAACTTGCCGACGACCTCGGAGTGGCGCTGCTCCGCATTGATGATGTTGGCGAAGGGCTGGACATTGCCGAAGTCGGCCATGACCCGCGCATAGACGAACTCGGCGTGGTACTCGTCCTGGATGGACAGATTCATCGCGTCCAGGACCTCGTCCGAGAGCGCTCCCGAGGAGCCGGTGCAGGTGCCGTCCCCGTCGCCGCAGGTGCCGGGTCCAGGTCCATTACCGTCGTTCCCCGGGCCATTTCCATTGGTGCCCGTGTTGGGGTCTGCGATCGTCCCCCCCGCGGTGTCCAGCGTGGCCGGCGCCGCAGGGGAACCTGCAGTGTCGCTCCCTCCACACGCCATTGCCGCAATCGCGACCACAGCCAGTAGTGCCAGCTGCAAGTGTGTCTTCATCACGTTCTTCCGGACCTTCATGCCGCCCTCCCTCGAGCTGCCGGGCATCGGGGTCGATCCACGATGCCTCCGATTGGTAATCCGTTTCTCGGGAACTCCCTCAATACCGGAACATACGCAAGCGCCGTGCCACTTCGAGCACGAAGCAGGCGTGATCGCGAGATCGCGGCGGCCGGAAGTATCTGGTGGTCGATAAATTGCTGCAAATAAAGAAGATGTACGACCAGGAGCGAGAGTGTCGGGAAGGCCGAGGGCGTGAGCTACCACGATGGCCCGGG
>CALAKE010000713.1 GCA_937922775.1 uncultured bacterium
ATCGACCTCGACGAACATGGCGAGCTCTGGGAGGATTTCTACGACACCTGGCTCGCCAGCGAGCGCGAGGAAGAGCCCCGAGAGAGCCTGGAAGTTGTGAGAGACAAGCTCGGGCTCGAGAGTGGCTAGCTATTCCATTACCTTCGCCCGCTCAGCTCGCAAGGACCTGCAAGGGCTCGAGCGCCCGTTCGCTCTTCGGATTCTCTCGGCGATTGAGGGCCTCGCAGATGATCCTCGACCCTCGGGGTGTCGGAAGATACGAGGCTCGAAAGACCTCTGGCGCATTCGCATCGGCGACCACCGAGTGGTGTACTCGGTCGAGGACGTCTCCAGGGTCATCGACATCGTTGTTGTACGGCATCGAAGCGACGCTTACCGCTGAGAGCGTCAGCGGGGGACACCTCACACACCGATATCCTAGAGATCGACCTGGCACTGTTTTCGGGTATTGGGTCAATCTACCCGACTGATGTCATCAAAACCTCACACCGAATACAAACGACATGTGGGTCTCCCTGCTGAGCATGGCCTTCACCTGCACGTAAGGGCGTACCCCGTCGCCACCCTTGCCGAGGCCGAAGAGAAGGTTGCCGGCTACGTCGGTCTGGTCTTCCCTGAGGAATCCGGTGCGATGGATGAGCCCGACACCGGCGCCGACCCAGAGCTGGGCCTTTGATTCAGGCGTGAGGACGAGGGCGAAGTCACTACTGATTGTGAAGATGAAGTTGTCAGCGACGGCGAGCTCCAGGTTGGGGTTGAAGGCGAATCGACCTGAGCGGGACAGAAACCATCCTTCGGCACCCGCAAGAGGGCCGTAGTAGTCACCCTCCTCGCTGAAGACCCCACCGCGCACCCCTAAAGATCCTCGCGTGGATCCCCCCTGGGGCACGGGGCTCGAGGCGCGCAAATCGTTCGGGGAAGCCTGCTGCGCCGCTGCATTCACTGGGAGCAGCAGCATGACGAGCAGCAATGCGTGACCTTTCAAGGCAGTTCTCCTTCCTGGAACTGCCCTCCCTCTCCAGCGCGCCAAGGTCAGTGGCCTGAACCAACGATTAGTACCACTTCCTATCTCCGTAACTCGGTGCTGACACGGGCTGCGGGATGGGTCTGACCTGACCCCACGGTTCGTACCACGTAATTTCTCATGGACTTGGAGCTGACAAATCGACGCTGGGCTGTTCTGGACGGGTGCGCGGGAATCATGATGTCTTCACCTGATCAGGACACCGCTCGCCGCCGCGGCGAAGGGCCGCCCTGTATCGCGTGGTTGTCCAGATCTCGGGACTCCAGAACTCCTTTACCTGGTGTTCCCCGTAGGCGGGATGACCTATCGCCCAGTGATAGTGGCGTTCGGGTGAGGTCGAATCGTCCAAGCCGAGCCGAACACAACGACCGAGGATCTCGTTGTCCTGGCAGGCGTACCAATAACGGATGGCCTGCGCCGGCTCGGCGGGTGGAAGAGTCTCGCCAAAGAGACCGTTGAAGGCGTCGATGAACCCCTTTGCCCGCTCCGCCAGCTCGTCATCCACCTGCCAAACATACTCTGGCTTTGGCGGATCAAGAGCAGCGCCTTCGACCACCCCGGCGTACAGAACAACGGACTCGCGCACTGCGGTGAGAACCAGCGCGTCCTCGATCCATGCGGCAAGGCCGACGAGGGAGATGTCGTCGGTCGCGTGTGACACGCTGCGGGCGGCCGCCGTGAGGTTTGGCACCGTCCACTCGGGAAACGTATCGTCCAGGGCCCGCGAGAGGGGATCGCGTCCGACGGGCAACAGCTTGTCGCCGAAGTCCGGATGACCGTACAGAGGCGCTGACGTGACGTCCAACAGGCGCTGGAACTCACACATCGATTCCACAGCGGGAGCCGAACCTTTACGTACCTCTTGAAGGGCTCGCATCAGGCGGAAGTACTCTGTGAGCTGCTCATCTTCCGCGTAATACCCCTCGATGGGCACGTCCGCGGGCGCCACCCGGAGCTCCGCGGCGACACGTCGCGCGCAAGTCAGGAGCTCCGCGCGCTCATTCTCCTTCATGGCGTCGCGGTCGAGATTGTCCAACCCGAGTAAGAAGACCCGGTTGTCGACTACGTGACGCAGGGAGTACATGTGGTGACCTCGTTGGTAGATTCTCCATGCCTCGAGGCCCTGACTCAAGGGAGCGATGTCGATGGGCCTTCCCGGCCTCCGGTGCCCCTACCGGGGCAGCATCCGGTTTCTCGACGATTGGATGCAGGCGAGGAGGGGAGTGGGCGTAAGATCCCCCAAATATCGACCTGGCTCAGTTCTAATGTTCCGGGGCAGTTCGTTGCGCCTAGTAGCGGACCGGTCCCTCCAGCCCCACCAACGCGGGTAACTTCTGCGCGGCTTCACGCCAGGGTTCCCGCGCGCCTCTGGACTGGGTGAAGAAGAGGATCATGGCATCAGCGTGCGGATATGCGATGGCGATCGTCCCGTCCGAGCCGCCGTGGCCGAAGGCCGGGAGCTTCGCCCCCTCAGGCGAACCGCGATATAGCTCCCAGTGGAGCCCGTACCCATCGGCGTACCCTGGTCGGAGGGCTTCGCCCGCGGTTTCAGGCGAGAGTATGCGTACCCCGGCCAGGGTCCCCTCGTCCATCCAGAGCTCGAGCCAGCGGGCGTAGTCGAACACTGTGGAGTAGATGCCACCGCTGGCCCGGAACCACGGCCTGCTCTGCGGCCGGCTGTTGTCCCAGTACTTGACGAGCCGGCTACCGCGGAGCCTGTAGGTGCTGTTCATCCTCGCCGCCCAGGCGTAATCGGGCGCGAAGTGCATGTGGGTGTCGCTCAGGCCGAGGGGGTCGAGGATGCGGGTTCGAATCGACTCCTCCACCGGTGCTCCCGTCAGCTCCGCAACGATGGCTCCCAGCGTTGCGGAGTTGTGATCCGAGTATCGGTAGACCTCGCCGGGCGGGTTGGGAGGCCCGGTCTCGCCGACCAGTTTGACCGCCTCTCTGAGGTCAGGCTGGTTCCAATACCCCGGAGGGAAGTCCGTCTGCTCGAAGCCTGTACCGTGGGCCAGGAGCTGGCGAATCGTGATACTCCCCGAACGCTCGTTGTCGAATGACGGCAGGTACGCAGCCACTCGGTCGTCGAGGTCGAGGCGGCCATCCTCAGCCAGCATGAGGATCGCGGCTCCCACGAACGGCTTGGTCATCGAGCGGATGCGGTAGATGGAGTTCCGTTGCAATGGACGCTCAAGCTCACGGTCGCTCCAGCCCACGGCGGCGTGCCAGGCGATTTGCCTGCTCTTGATCACCAGCAGCTCGGCGCCCACGAGCTGGCCGTCCTCGACCCACTCATGGAGGTCGTCGGTGAACGCCTGCAAAACCCCTGCATCCAGCCCTACTTCAGCGGGCGCGACGCACGGGTACGGGGCATCGCCGAGACATTCGAGCGTCGATTGCGGCGTGCTTTGGGCGGCCGCTCCACAGGCCGTGAAGATGGAAACAGCAAGGAGCGCGACCATCGCGAGCCACGAACGGCGATGCACGAGATGGCGGGCATGAGAGCCACGGTTGTTTCGGCCCATGATAGGCCTCCTGGATTTCGGTTCAGCAATTAGTCTGCACCTTCCAGGGTCGACACCTGATGGCTATCGGTTCTCTTCATCTTCTATTTACCTGTTGTTCATTATCACACTCTGCAGTAGGCTCCCGGCACTGATTCCAAGATCAGAGTTTGGCCGCTCGGGAGGGGAGCGCCAACCGTTCGTCACTCTTGCGGCGTGCGATGTCGGAATTCGTGCACCTGCACTTTCGACATCAAACAGCGAGGCGCGAGGGAAGATTGCGCCCGAAGGAGGGCTGTCCATGCGGCGATCCTTGTTTGTCAGCTTTGCTGTCGTTTTGTTCGCGGCCGTCGCTGTTCCCTCGGCCGCCGTGGCTCAGCAGTGGTCTGCGGAGGAGCAGGAACTGCTGGATAACATCGCCATGTGCTGGGATGCATGGCTGGAGGCGACTGAAGCGGGGGACATCGAGGTGTGGTCCGACAAATGCGGCGTGGCCAAAGACGTCAGCATGTGGTGGACCGAGTTCGGAGCGCCCGCTGGAATGCGGATGGAACAGCGCTACTGGATGAAGCATCCGGAGCTCGATGAGGACTGGTTGGACATCCGCCCCGTCGCCGTGAGGATCTGGGACGACGTGGCCATGGTTCAGTTCTACGGCTACTGGCTCGCGAACACCGCTGAAGGGCAGGCGATCACCGAGTACAAGCGCACCGAGGTGTTCCGCAAAGTCGATGGCAGATGGATTTTCCTCGGAGGGCAGGGGACTCCCGCATCAGCGGCCGACGCTGACCCTTATAAGTAGTCAGGAGCGAGACGGAGTCACGTGTTGTCAACCATCGGGTGCCGCACCCGACCGCGGCGGCGAAGGTATCTAGCAATCGAGAACATGATCAGCACGGCCGCCGTGAGGAAGAGCGCGTAGCTGGCCCTCGTTCCTTTGTTGAGTAATACCACTCCGGTGATGAGCAACATGGCCGAATACACCACGGGGGCGAAGGGTTTCCTCTTTGCGACCGCAAACACGAGAACGAAAGCCGCCCCGAACAGGTAGACGCTGAGCAAGGCGAGCTCAAAGCCCCACTTCTGAAAGAACCTCCCCGGTGGCTCCTGGAAGCCTCCTGGCGGAATCTGCTGGCTGGTCATGATCTCTGACGGTGGTAGCCAGCCCACGTCGCGGGGACAGGGTGCGATCCACCCGGCCATCCAGCGCCACTCGCCCCCGGCGGGGTAATCGGCACGCTGGCCGGCACGTATC
>CALAKE010000714.1 GCA_937922775.1 uncultured bacterium
CGGCGGCGAGCGCCGGAGCCGGGTACCCGAGTCCGAGCAGGCGGAAGCAGACGTAGGCCGCGGCAGGAAGCAGAACCAGACCAGTGATGGTGATCAGCTTGAAAGCGACTGGTAAGCCGACAATCAGCGACAAGGCGGCCATCAGGACAAATGGCAGTGGGAAGTAGAGCTGGAAGAGGGGGAATCCTGCGTAGCTGCCGGGGGCCCAACCCGACCATCGCCCAACCGGCAGAAGCGCATGCCGCAACCACCATGCCGCATGGAAGTGAGAAGCTGTATCGCCACCCGTGGTGATGGTCGGCGTAATCAACAACTCGGGATGCAGGTGCCAAACAACGAAGGTCGTCGCCGCCGCAACGATAAGAGTGTCACTTAATCGCTCGGAGCCCCGACCCCCTCTGGGCTCGTCACCAGCGGTCGCGCGCCGGGCCACCACATCAACCGCCGCAGGTCCCTCCGGGGCCAGGCCCGTTGGCGCCTTGCTGGAGCCATGTCAGGACGGTGTTGTAGCAGTTGGATCCCGGGTTGAAGCAGGAAAAGCCCCCGCCTGCGTGGCTGACTCCGCTGGGCTGGGGCTTGGTGATGATCTGGGAGGAGGACGCTCCGCCGCCTGTGATGATCAGGCTGCTGTTGGCGGCGTCGCGGCTCGCGATCGAATTGCAGGAGTCGCTGGCAGAGCCCGACAGATTGGGAGGCGGGCCACCGGAATGGCATCCCGAGGCGGTACAGCCCTGCGACGACCAGATCGGGTGGACCTGGTTCGCGTAGTCGACCTGTCCGCCTGTCGTGGTGGTCGACGTCGTGGAGGTCGTGGGCCCAACTGTGGTGGTCGTCGTTGTCGTTGTCGTCGTAGTCGTCGTGGGGATGGTGGTCGTGGGGCGGGGCGGGGTGCTCGGCGTCGGACCGTAGCAGGAACCCAAGACGACCAGGCCGATTGCACATACCAGCGCAGCGAGTCCGCGAAACAAGCTCTTAACTGCAGGGCGATTGTCGGCGCTACCATCAGCCATGGATAACCTCATGTCGATATGCGGGTTCCTCACAAGGAGTCACGGCCAAGGGGTCGGTCATCGATCACACAGACCCCACCGTGATCCGTGACGGCTCGACTCGGTGAACAGTTTCTCTGCCAGATCAGGATTTCACAGTAGATTAAGCATTTGTGGCGGTCAAGCATGTTGTACGGCCTTGCAAACGGCGCGGCTGCATCGGATTGTCTACAGCCATGATTGCGATGGATCCCTCTGGGCGACCCCGGATCAACACGGAGTAGATTACATGATACGACGTTCTAGTCAGCCTTCACCCGAGCTTCCAGCAACAATGTGGACGGCGTTGTCCATCACGACACTACTCATCACGATCCTCCTTACGCCTTCCCCGTCGCTAGCACAGGTTGCTCAGGAGGAGATTGCTCTCACGCGACCCATTCCGGGTCCGGTAGTGCCCCCGGCTTTCTACCTGAGGGCGATCGAAAACGGTACGCGCATGCCCGATGGGAGTCCCGGCCCCCACTACTGGCAGGCCTACTCCACCTACGATATCGACGCCCGGCTCGATCCACTGGCCGGCGTGGTTTCCGGATGGGCAACAGTGCGCTTCATGAACCGATCACCTGACGAGATCCCGTTTCTGATGCTGCATCTGCACCAGAATCAGCACGCCGAAGGCGTTCCGCGTCGTGGATTCAGCGAGGTGACCGGTGGAGTCACCCTGCACAGCGTTGCCGTCGAGGGCAAGCAGCTTTTCACACCCTCCTCCATGAGGGAACCCGGCTACTTTGTCATGGGTTCTGTCATGCGTGTCCAACTCCCGTCACCTGTGCCCGCAGGCGGCGAGGTCGAGCTCGAGATTGGCTGGACCTTCAGCGTGCCGCAGAGTGCCGGGCGCATGGGGCACAGCGACCGCGAGATGTACTTCATCGCCTACTGGTTCCCCAAGATCGGCGTCTACGACGATCTGCGCGGCTGGGACGCGGAGCCCTATCTAGGGTCGGAGTTCTACGACTCGTACGCCGACTATCGGGTCGAGATCTCGGTGCCCGCCGGTTGGACCGCAATGGCGACGGGGAGCCTGGAGAATCCCGAGGAGGTCTTCTCCGACCAGACGCTCGAGCGATTGGCCGAGGCACGTGCGGCGAACGACGTGGTGAAGATAGCCACGACGGAGGACCGCCAGGAAGGCCGCGTCACCCTCTATCCGGCTTCCGGTACGCTCACCTACCGCTTCGAGGCAAGCCGGGTCAGGGATTTCACCTGGACCGCCTCCAACCTGCAGGAGTGGGACGCGACCACGGCCTCTGTGGCCGACCGCGATGGCGACGGTGTCGAGGACAAGGTCGACATCCACTCCTTCTGGCGCCCCGAGAGGGCACCTCTGTGGGTCGACCAGGTCCGCTACGCCAAGCATTCGATCGAGTTCCTCTCGCGCGAGACCGGCCTCCCTTACCCCTGGCCGCACATGACCTCCGTGGAAGGCGACGGCATCATCGGCGGTGGCATGGAGTTTCCGATGCTCACACTGATCGGCTCCTACAGGACCCGGCCCGACGCGACCCGGCTCTACGGCGTCACTCTGCATGAACTGGCACACATGTGGGCGCCCATGATCATCGGCACCAACGAGAAGCGTTACGCGTGGATGGACGAGGGATTTGCCAGCTATCTCACGGCCCGAGGAGTGCCTGAGTATTGGCCCGATGGCGACGACCCGGAGGCCGCGGAAGCCAACGCCTACC
>CALAKE010000715.1 GCA_937922775.1 uncultured bacterium
TGCCTGGGCAGGAGCAAAGTCTCACTGCGGAGGTTGAGGCAGGCAGCGAAGTCAACCCGTACAACTGGTCGATTATCGGTTGGCTCGCCCTGATTCACGTGTGTGCTCTGGCTGCACCCTTCGTTTTCACATGGCAGGGCGTGGTTGTTTTGATCGTCATGCACTGGTTGACGGGCAGCATTGGAATCTGCTTGGGCTATCACCGTTTGTTGACGCATCGAAGCTTCGAAACCCCCAAGGTCGTTGAATACGCTCTCACGGTATTTGGCAATCTCACCTGGCAGGGATCCCCGATTCGCTGGGTGGGGACCCACAGGATGCACCATCGTGATTCCGACACCGAGGGGGATCCCCACTCGCCGCAGCACGGTTTCAGCTGGGCGCATACGTTCTGGTGTCTGATGGAAGACCCGATGGGCCGTGACCCTCGTGAGCTGGCGAAGGACATGCAGCGAGATCGAGTTCACGTGCTCCTGGATCGCTACTTCTGGGTGCCGCAGATCCTGCTCGCGATACTGCTCTACTCCCTAGGGGGGTGGCCTTGGGTGGTCTGGGGGATTTGCGTTCGAACCGTGTTCAGCTATCACGCCACTTGGTTCGTGAACTCGGCGGCGCATACCTGGGGTTATCGCAACTTCGATACCCTCGAGAACTCACACAATACGTGGTGGGTGGCCCTCGTCTCCTTCGGTGAGGGCTGGCACAACAACCATCATGCGTTCGCGCGCTCAGCTCGGCACGGCCTACGCTGGTGGGAGGTCGACCTGACCTACATCACGATCAAGGTCATGAAAACCCTCGGCCTGGCGAAGAACGTACACGCGGTGAGCTGGAGATCCGTCCGCGGCGAGAAGGCCTGACCCGGGCACATGGAAGGGGGCACGGCTGGATCTCTATATGGAGAGCCTGCGAAGGGTGAGGTCCTCGTACATTCCGTATGCCCCAACGAGCTCTCCGTCGAGGGCAATCGGGATGGTATAGATCCCGACTTCCACTGAGGTGCCGTCCTTGCGCAGGCGACGCCCCTCCACTCGCAGGCGTTCTCCCGCGCGAGTGCGAATGGTCAGCTCGCGCGCCTTTGCAAGCTCCTGTTCAGGAGCAACCAACTCGTCCACGTCCTGGCCGACAAGCTCTGTTCGGGTGTACAGAAACATGTTCTCGAAGGCCTGGTTCACCGATAGGATCCGGTTTGATGCGTCGAGAACGACGATGGCAAGAGGGTGGTTCTCGATCATCGCCAGCAGGTAGCGCTGGTCGAAGCGAACCTCCTGCTCGATACGACGGGCGCTGGTCACGTCGACAACGATGACCCCGACGGTCGTCGTCTCACCATGCAGTGGGCCAACCGGGAAGGCAGAGAAGCGCCAATACCTGACCTCGGAGGGTGTGGTTTCTTCGCTCGTCGGCACCTCGAAGTCGAGGGCAGGATGTCCGGTGTCCAAAACGCTTCGCAGGATCGGCTCAATGGCAGGGGCAAGTCCAGGAACGACCTCGGAGAACGGTCTGCCGACATGTTCATCGACGGGCAATCGATGGAGCTGAGAGAGCCTGTCATTCACGCGGACGAAGCAAAGGGACTGATCGAGGACGGCCAACCCTGCGGGCGCCCCGGCAAAGAAGGCGCCCCATGGAGTGTCGCCCCAGCTGAGTGCTCGGTGATCGCCCTCCTCGGTCACGTCTGTGACGATACCGTGCATGACGACGATCTCACCGTTCTCGTCCCTCTGTGCGAAGACGGTGTCACGAACGGTTCGCATCTCGCCATCGAGGCGCTGAATTTGATACTCGAAGTCGCGCAGCCAGCCCTGTGTTTGGAGCAGTCTGAGGCGTTCCGCGCGCTGTTCCTTGGAGGGAACGAGCTCCGCAGAACGATGCCGTTGCAGCTCTTCGAGCGAAGCCGCGCCGAAGATCTCTACCAGGGCCGGGTTGGCATCGAGTATCTCGCCGGACGGGGTGACCACGTAAACCCCCTGAGAAATACTACGAATGAAGTCACGCAGAGTGCCGATGTCCTGGAGGCTCGGCTTGCTCTCGACGGGCATGAGAACACCTCACGCGGAAATACGAAGACTCCGCGCCTATCAGTCAGTGGGAAGCGACCGGAGTGGATTCAGTTTCGTCTGATGGCCGCGGGGAACGCGACGGTCGCGCAGACATCTAACGTATAGCGCGGATGAGGCCGCGATGCCAGTCCAAGTTACGGAATCGGCGCAACCTGGGGGCGAATCGAGTAGTCGACTCCCAGTTCGATGTCTCGGCGCAACGAGTGCCATACGGAGCAGTATTTCTCTCGCGACAGGCCTATTGCGCGCTCGACGTGTTTCTCGGGCACGTCCCCAACGATCTCGAAGAGGATTCGGGCGCTAACCAGTCTCTTGGGGTCTTCTCCGGCACGTTCAGCCTGAAGCCGAACCTGAATCGAACTCGCCACCGAACGCATGCGCGCGAGGATGTGAACGACGTCGATCGCCATACAACCGGCAAGGCCAGCGGCGAGGGCTTCCACCGGTGAAATGCCCTCCTGCTTATCGCCGTCGAGACAAAACTGCTGGGTTCCTACCGATCCGGAAAACTGCAGGTTGCCCATCCAGATGAGCTGCAGGTCGATCGCGGCCATGGGGAGCTCTTCTGCCTACGACGAAGCTCAGGGCGTCGACTGCCGACGCTCCATCTCATCGTGGTCGATCACCTCGTCACCCTCGACGACCCATCCGTCGAATAGGTTGACGATGCGGGAGCCATAGTCCGCCCACTCCTTGTTGTGGGTGACCTGAATGATCGTTGCTCCTTGCTCGTTGAGCCGCTTCAGGAGCTCCATCACCTCTCGTCCCTGGCTCGAGTGAAGGTTCCCCGTAGGCTCGTCCGCCAGGATCAGCTTCGGATCTCCGATCACCGCGCGAGCGACGGCTACCAGTTGCTGCTGCCCACCGGAGAGCTGATTCGGGTAGAGGTCCTTCTTCCCGACGATCTGGAAGCGGTCGAGGATGTCGGCCACCAGGCTCTGTCTCTCCTTGCGCTTGATATTCCGGTACGAGAGGGGGATTTCGAGATTCTCGTAAACGGTGAGGCTATCGAGCAGGTGGAAGCTCTGAAACACGAAGCCGATGTACTGCTTGTTGAGCTCGTTACGATGTTTGGGCTTCATGTCGTGGACGGGGTGATCGTAGAAGTAGAACTCGCCCGTCCAGTCCCCGTCCAGCATGCCGAGGATGCTGAGCAAGGTCGTCTTGCCGGCGCCGGATGGCCCCATCACTGTGATGAAGTCGCCGCTGCCGACATCGAGGTTGATGCGGCGCAAGACGTAGGTTCTTCCGTATCCCGTCTCGTAGAACTTATCCAAGTTGCGTACTTTGATCATCACGGATCCTCGAAGTTCGCGGCTGCGGGGGTGGTCTCTCCCGGATCATATATATCATCGCGGCCAAGGGGAAATGGGATCGTCCTCCCGACTTCAGGCTGCGGGCACAAAAATGGAGGCGGTTAGTGGTGCGCCAGCCTCAGCCCCAGGCCGCTCCCCAGTTTTGTCCACCTAAGGGACAGGGCCGGCGCGCCGCTAACCGCCTCT
>CALAKE010000716.1 GCA_937922775.1 uncultured bacterium
GGGGTGCCAGGGCCAGGTCTGCTGCCAGATCTTCGGTCTTGGCAGCCTCCGCTCTCAGGCTTCCCAGCGAAATCGCCTCCGTGGCAGCAGCCTCGAAGAACCGCGACACCTGGTCGATAGTTTGGCCGTACAACCCCTCAACATCGGCAGAGCGAGAATCGGAGAGGGTCCTTGGCTCGAGAGTCTCGGACATCGTCGGTTCGCGCTGTTGCTCCACAGGTGAGGAACGAGGAGCGTGCTGCTGCGGTAGAAAGGATTCCCGGCCGACATCACGGACAGCCGGGATGAACAGGTCTGCTCTATGGTCCTCGTCGCCTGCTTTCGTCCTGGTGGATCCCTTCGAGCGTGGCTCCGAGGCCTCGGCTCTCAGATCGACGTAGCTCTTGCACAACTCCAGAAGTTTCACCATCTCACACCCAAATCGATTCCATGAGCTCGGGGCCAATCACCTGGACCTCCCGCTGAGAGCCCATCAGCAGCGCAAGGTCGCAGAGATTGTTGATGCGCCGGGGAATACCGGCCGAGTCGCGATGAATGGCCTCGAGCGCCGCATCGGAAAACACCTGCCGATCACACCCGCAGAGCTGCAATCGGTGCGCTATGTAAGTAGTTGTCTGTTCGAGTTCGAACTCCTGCAACCGGGACTTCACCGAAAGGCGCTGCGCGAGTTGCGGCATCTTCGATACACGACTCCACAAATCGTCATGACCCGCCAACAGCAGTGTGACCAGATTGCGATCATTGAGTTGATAGTTCAGCAGCAGGCGAAGCTCCTCGTAGAGGGAGTCCAGAGGCAACGACTGCGCCTCGTCGATAACCACCAGACTGTGAAGCCCTTTGCGCGCGTTCCGGAGGAAACAGTCGCCGAGCAGACCGTACAGATCCGACTTTTCTGTTTCCTCTGGCGGCGAATGATTCAGCTGCTGCAGGATGTGGCGGAAAAGTGCTTCCGCCTCGACAAGGGGATAGTTGATCAGGACCGTCGCGTAGCGTTCGAGATCGAGCCTGCCCAGGAGAACACGGATGACTGTTGTCTTGCCACTGCCGTACTCTCCGGTGAGAAGCGCCGCCGGCTTCTGCCCCTCGACCGCATGCGTTAGCAGATTCAGGGCCCACGCATGGCTCTCAGACAAGTAGAAGCTCTCCGGATTCGGCACGTTCTCGAAAGGTTTGCCTTCCAGGTGCCAGTAGCCGAGGTAATGTCCTGGTTCTGCGCTCATGGCCCGTCTCTGACCTCTTCCGGTGTGCCCCCGGCGGGCAGGTAGACGCCGCCGCTAGCCCACACAACCACCCACTGAATGTACATCTTGCCACATTCTGAGCCACAAGAAGACACAAATGAGTAGGAAAACGGTCTAAAGTCGAAGTATTCACAGAGTGTCGGCTTGGACCGCAGCGCATCCCCCCACTCCGGGCCGGTTGTCAGATCCGGGTATGTGTGCGGCGCTCCGGAGCCGGAAATGGGCGCACATTGCCCACAAGCACTGCGATCAAACACGCAATCGAGTCCCTTGACGCCCAGTGCTCCCTGGCATTGCGAGAATCGTATCGTTGCCCCGAGGTGAGGCTAGATTCAATTTCTTTGTGGGGTTCTTTGCACCCTGGCTGGAGACCTATCGGGCGACGGGCACATGTGCCTGAATGCGGGCAGTCTCTCGCCCTAATTACCCTGGCAGATTGCCAACAACGTGGAGGACTCCTCCAACCCCTCGACGTACTCGACGTCATCCACGTTCACCTCCCCGAGGCCAACGCCGCCGCGGGCTCTCGAGATCATCGAACCGAGCATGTGACGGGTCTGCCGTGGCACGATCTGGCGCAACTTGGCGGGCGCCACGGCTCGTACTCGATCCAGATTCTCCTCGATGCACGCCAGGCGAGGGCCCAGACGGCGCCCGAAGCGAACAACCGACCGAAAGTGGCGGGCCAGCAGCTCTTCGAGCTCATCCCACGCGTATTCCCGCAGGTGGTAGGGGTTATCCGGGAGTACTCCCGGAGACGGTGCCCGAGGTGTCGAAAGTACCAGCTTCCCCCCGGGCCGGAGAACTCGGCTGATCTCCTCGACGTACCGATCATCATCCGATACGTGTTCGATCGTCTCGAATGACAATACGGCATCGAACTGTGCGTCACGAAAACCCAACCTCGAGCAGTCCATCGCGGCGAAGCTCAGATTTGATCGTTGGTAGAGGCCAGCCGCCTCGAGTACTGCTGGTGCCGAAAGATCCACACCGACCACCCGCTCGGCTTCACCCGCAACCGCGTAGCTCCCGAAACCCGCACCACATGCGGCGTCGAGAACCCTGGCTCCGCTCAGAGGCCTCAGCCGTTCGACGGCCCACGCGTAGGCCGACAGATTGACGGTGTGCTGGGTGTCGGTACTGAGCTCTCGGCGTCTTTCCATGACCAGGAGTCCGAGGGGGCTGCCTCTGCAGATAGCCAGTAGTCACCGACCTACCAATGAGAGGCGTGCATGGATTGTCCCTTGAGATACCACATCGTCGAGTGCTCAGTCATGACCAAGACTGCAAATCAGAGGAGGGTCGCTACGGGGCCCTAAAGGCCACGTCCGCCAGCATGATGAGCACGACCGAGGGGCTGGCCTGATCGCGAGACGACATGGAAGTCCATGTAGGCACTCGTGCATGGGTAGTCATCCCTGCCGGCTTGCTTGCCGCTTGAAGGGGTGTCGTGGAAGCTGTAGCGTGACCTTCTTGGGGCTTGTCCTGCCATCGATGAGCTGGGGGACTAGGTTCCCTGGAGACCCGACGGATAGAACCGAATGTCGCTCTGGCGTGTCGAGGAAGCAGCAGAATTCTTGGGCATCCGCCCGAAGACTCTCTACGAGTGGGTGAGACAGGGGCGGGTTCCGTATCGAAAGATCGGTTTCAACGTCCGATTCGATCCGTCCGAACTGGAATCTTGGGTGGGCGCCCAGTCGCGCGGGCCTGACCCGGGTGAAGAAGTTGAATCGCGCCCGGCCGTCTCAGAGCGCTCATCACTCGAGCGCGGAGTGACAATGACTGCCCCGGCTTCCGGGATCAGGTCCGAGATGCAGGATCTGATGGGCGAGGTGGCCGTCACCCTGCGGGACCTTGAGCACGAGGTGGGAGCAGAGCTCAGCTTCACGCGCCGGCAGCAGCTACGGGCGTTGGCAGAGCGTCTCGAGACGGCGGTGCGTGATCTCGGGAATGCGGAGTAGGTCGCACGGCCGTAGGCTCGCGATCGCAACTCAGGTTTTGCGAATCGACGCGGGCAGATTCACGGTCGCCAGCGGCGGGCTGAACTCCAGCGCCACGAGGATCTTGCCCTCATCGGACCCCAGACGAATTACCCTGCCTGGCGCATATGACGGAACGATGCGGTCGCCGACTCCACGGAAGTGCCCGAGGCATGGTCGATCGGAGCTGAGCTGTACGTCGGTCTTGGCGAGAACACCGCCGCGGCTGACGTTCACGGCCACTCCTACGACATCGACACGATGTCCGCTCTCGTCAAAGCCGTAGAGCCCGATCTCGAGGGCTTGAGAGAGCCCAACAGGGACGCGCGCGTACGAGCGTCGATCCTTTTCGTTCTGGGTGGTTTTCGCCACGATCCACCTCCAGCCTGACCTGAATGCTCGAACCCCGCATGCTCCACCTTCTTTCATACTCATGCCGCCAGGGCGGCTTTGTCAACTGGCGAGAAGGGAGGATCGACCTTCGTGAGGGTATGGCGAACGGGCGCTCACGCCAGGCGGATCGCAAACAAAAGGCGAGGCGGCGGAATTGACACTCCACCGGCGATCTGTGAATGATGAGGCAGTGCTGACAGCGTAGGGGGAGCGTTCCTACTAGATTCCTCTGCCGTCGAGCTTCTCGATAATCTCGCGCATATGCCACTCGACGACTCGGTCATAGGCGATCTTGATGGATTCCATCGTGACCTGGCGCTCTTGAGGGCCTGCGGCACGACGGTAGGCATCGATAGAATGTCGAAGCTCTTGGCCGAGAGTCTCCACCTCTCCCACGATCTCAGGCCGGTTGTCGAGCGACCAATCGCGGAACTCCTGCCAGCGTGTGATGTAGTTGCGAAGCTTCATGGAGATCCCTATTGGGATGAATATACCATCTGTTCAGATTCATGAAAACGTGAGCTTGGCGATGCCGGTTGAGAAATCTGGACGAACCTGGATTCGTCACTACTTGGCGTATTTCTGTCTCATTGTCATGGGCGGGTGTTCCGCGCTCCCCGGAATTCCCGACTCCGAGCTGGCAGCTTTCGGCCCTAGCGTCGAGCAGGTTCGCTTCTTGCTGCGGCAAGATCGTGTCCGCGAAGCGCTCGATGAGGCGCTCTATCTGGCGCGAGAGTATCCTAGCGGCCTGACGGAGACGCTGGTCGGTCAGGCAATGTGGAGAAACGGCCGAGTCACCGAGGCGGAGACGAGATTCCGCCGTGCGGTGAAGACCGACCTGGCCGAGTCCTATGTCGGACTGGCCGCTGTGCGGGCGAGCGCCGGGCATTGGGGCGCCGCCAAGAGGCTGTTATCGGACGTCTCCGGGAACTCCGAGTCTGGTGCTTGGGCGCAGTCCCTTCTGGCGAGCTCGGCGTGGCGATCAGGGAACCTGGCCGAGACGCGAACGCACCTGCAGGCCTGGAGCCAGATCGAGATGGACGTGGAGCTCGCGCAAGCGGCAGCAGCGATGGCGGCGGCAGTGGCTGACCTGGAGGGTCCGCCGGAGTGGAGCGGAGCGGCGACCCTGGTCGACCTCGAGACCATGTCCGGCGGAGGTTTGATGGTGCCCGTCCGAGTAGGTGGCGCAGAGGGCCGGCTGCTCCTCGACCTGGCGGCTCGGCAGAGCTTCCTCTCCCCCGAGCTCGCCGAGGCTGGCGGGTTGGTGGTGCGGTCGGGAGATGGCGTGGTTGCACGGACATCGAACCTGACGGGTTCGGACATGAACCGGCATCGGCCCCACTCCCTTCAGGCTGCCAGCCCAGACTTGCAGTTCGGCGAAGCCCGGCTCCGGAACTCGATTGTCGGTGTGGGACAGCCACCCGAGGGTGTCGACGGGGTTCTGGCATTCGATCTGCTGCTCACAGCGCGCTGGAGCCTGCGTTTCGACACTCCGGTCCTGGCTCTCGGGCCGGCAAGTGCGAGCGCGGACGTGCACCAGATGATCGGTGGCTCGATACCGGCTACCGTGGCTTGGCTCAACGCCCGTCTCGCCTACCAAGCTCTAGCCGTCCAGGTATTCGTTTACCCGCTCGTGGGCGGTGAGCGGGTTGCCGTGGGGCTCGATCCTGGAATGAGGTCGATACTCGACCCGGAGCAACTCCTCGACGGCGCTATACCCCGGGGGAGGCTGCAGATCGGCGGGTGGAGCGCTGAGGTCGAGTGGGAGGTTTCGTCGCTGGATTCGTGGGCAACGGCGGGCGGAGTCGCTCCCAGCGCGACCTTAGGGCACAATCTCATGGATGATTGGATCCTGCACTGGATGCCGGGGCAGGAACAGATCCGGTTCGACCGTGCTGCCACGCTCACCTTGCCCACCGACGCAGAACGTCGGGAACGTCCAGGTCGATAGCGTCAACCGGCTGCGGGTGACGACTGA
>CALAKE010000717.1 GCA_937922775.1 uncultured bacterium
TGGTTCTCTCACCGCTCATTGGCTTGAAGGGCTGGCTAGCCCTGGCGATGAGCGCTGGTGACGCCATCGGCTTTGCGGCGGTAATCGGAAGCTGCAAACGAAATTGCCGAGGCCACTACCGATGCCGATCCGGACGGAGCCAGCCCGGCGGCGCTGGCCCCGGCTCCCTTCGAGGCGGCACGAGGAGGATTGCCCTGGCCAGGTGACGGCCCGATCACGCTCTCGTTCGGGCGCCAGCGGCACCCGGTCTACGACACCTACACCTTGTCGAAGGGCATCGAAATCGGGGCCGAACCCGAGAGCCCGGTGCTCGCCGTCTTTGCTGGGCGTGTGGCCTTCGCTGACTGGTTCCGGGGCTATGGCCAGGTGGTAATCCTCGACCATGGGAACGATTTTTTCACCCTGTACGGACATATCGCGGCGGTCCACGTGAGGGTAGGGCAGAGGGTGCAGGCTGGTGAGCAGGTCGGAACCGTTGGTGACACGGGCTCACTCACGGGTCCGAGCCTCTATTTCGAGATCCGCGAAGGAACAGACGCGCTCAACCCGTTGAATTGGTTACAGGGCCGCTGAGAGACGCGGGCCCAGATCCCGCCCGCTCGCGTGAGCTACTCCTCGAGCAGCTCCTTGAGGTTCTTGCTACGCAGCGGATGGCGTAGCTTACGCAGGGCCTTGCCTTCGATTTGGCGGATGCGTTCGCGTGTCACACTAAAGGACTCGCCGACCTCCTCGAGAGTGAACTCGCGTTCCTCGCCGATGCCGAACCGCATCTTGAGAACCTTCTCCTCGCGCGGCGTCAGTGTCGCGAGCACCTTGCGCGTCTGGTCGGAGAGGTTCTTAGAGAGAACGATGTCGAGCGGTGACACAACGGACTCGTTCTCGATGAAATCGGACAGGGAAGAATCCTCACCGTCGCCGATCGGTGTCTCGAGAGAGAGCGTCTTCTTGGCTGCCCTCTGAACCTCCTTCACCTTCTCGACCGGCATGTCCATCTCGGCGCCGATCTCCTTGGGCGTTGGCTTACGACCCTTCTCCTTGAACAGGCGTCGAGAGGTTTGCGAGACCTTACGAATCGTCTCGATCATATGAACCGGCACGCGGATCGTCTTGCCCTTGTCAGCTATGGCCCTCGTGATCGCCTGCCGGATCCACCACGTCGCGTAGGTCGAGAACTTCTAGCCCTTCTTGTAGTCGAACTTCTCCACCGCCTTCATGAGGCCGATATTGCCCTCCTGGATCAAATCCGAGAAAGGCAGGCCGTAGTTGACATACTTCTTGGCGATGGAAACGACGAGTCGCAAGTTGGCCTGGGTGAGCTCGCTCTTGGCCCACTCCATGCTGCTCTCGGATTCCTCTACGGCGCGCAGGTATCGTTGTAGCTCGGCTCGGCTCAGAAGGTGTTCCCGCACCAACTCTTCGGTCCTCTTCCGATCGTCGGCGTGTTCCGCCCGGGCGAAGGCGGCGGCCAATTGCCGCATCCTCACGATGCAATCATTGATGATGTCGTCGGTGAGGTTGAGGATCTCCAGTTGAGCTGCAATCTTGGTCTGCGTCTCGATGAGCTCGAGCCGGACCCGAAGCTCGGTTTCCTCACGTAGCTTGCGGTTGAGCTTCGTCCGCACCTTCCGCAGCTTCTGCCGCAACCTGCCGACCTGTGTGAGGGCCTTGAGGATGAACCGAATTGCTGCGGCTTCGTCCTTGGTGCCTTCGGCGTCCTTCGTGAATTCCTCAAGGAAGAGCGTACCGTCCTTCAAATACTCCCGGATCTCCAGCAGATAGGCGCTGGACACGGGACAGTTGAGCACGGCCTTGATAATGCCCTCCTGCCCCTCTTCGATGGCGCGCGCGAGCCGGATCTCTCCCTCACGATCCAGGAGCGGCTTCTCGCCCATCTCCCGGAAATAGATCTTGATGGGGTCGTCGAGGTCGCCGGCGCTGGGCTCTTGTCCCTTGACGACCTTCACCACCTCTTCCTCTTCTTCGTCCTCTTCCTCGAAGTCCTCTTCGTCGAACTCTTCTGGAGATTCTTCGAGGACGTCGATATCCATGTCCTCGAACATCGTCGCGAGGTGACGCCTGTTGACGTTAGGGGAGGATCCGCTGGGCAGGACTCCATCGACCTCGTCGTAGGTCAGGTAGCCACGCTTCTTACCCTTTTCGATGAGCTGCTGGAGCTCTTCTACCTTATTGTCGCTCGCCATCGCATATGTTCAGGTGGAGACATGAAGGGCTGAATGGCCAGAGAGGACCTGCTGGTACAATTCCACCCAGAAAGAGAGCCCACCGATTAGACGAACTCACGCCAGCCCCGTGACGATTCTGGTCTGTCGAAACAGTGATTGGTTGATCTTCGCAGCCCCGAGCCCTCCAGCGGGTGAGGTATCGCTGAACCGGGGTCCAGACGACAGGCACAACCTGTCCAACAATACACGTCAAGAATAGTCAGGCATACCTTGGCAGTCAACGAGAATCGCAGCGCTGCAGCCTCCGAGGGCGACGGTGGAGGGACAAACCCTACCCAACTGGCCCTGGATCTCCTGGCGGAGATACGTCGCGGAGGCCCCATCACCTTCGCGACTTTCATGGAGCGGGCCCTCTACGATCCGGAGTATGGCTACTACACCAGCTCTCGGTCCCCCTGGGGTCGAGGCGGTGATTACCTTACGGCGCCGCAAGTGCACTCCGCGGTTGGCGCCGCAATCGCCAGGCTGGCCGCGGAAGCCGACGAGGTGCTCGGGCGCCCGGACCCGTTCGCCCTCATCGAGGCAGGAAGTGGCGATGGCCAGCTGATGGCGGATGTGGGCGACGCTCTTGCCGCGCACTATCCGGACCTCTACGAGCGTTCTCGCATGTGGAGCGTCGAACGAAGTCCCGCCTCCCGCGAGCGGCAGAGGCACACTCTTCAGCATCATGCGCCACGAGTCATCTGGGTCGAGAGCATCGCGGAAATTCCAGGCTCTGAGCTTCGTGGGGGAGTCTTCTCCAACGAGTTGTTCGATGCCCTTCCCGTGCATCGAGTAGTAGCCCTCCCCGAGGGGATCCGCGAGGTTCTCGT
>CALAKE010000718.1 GCA_937922775.1 uncultured bacterium
TTGTCGGTGTACTGGAGGGTCAATTGCGGCATGACTCGTCTCCCTTTTCTTTCTCCTGAAATGTGAGATCGGTGCCGTCGTCTTCGCTCAGGTAGCGAATGGACTCGGCGTCATATAGCCGGCCTATGTCCATCCCCGGGCAACTCGCGGCCTCCGTCTCCCAGGTCGTCGCCGAGCGGACGACCCGGCGCCAGAAGGGCCACGTGCGACACTGCTTGGGTCGATCCTCGTACACCTGACAGCCAGCGTCGCCGCCGTAGAAGACGCAATCGAGGTTGGGCTTCTCCCGCAGGCTCAATTCATCGGCCCCAACGGACCTTGTGTAGCCTTTGCGAAACTCATCCTCCGACAGCCCCAGACGCCGCGATAGTATGTCGATCTCTACCGCAGTCACCCGCACCGTACCCGGGAATCCCGTACAACATCCCCCGCACTGGGTGCACTCGAAGCGCAACCCATCCTGATACCAGGGATCGCTCTTCAAGGGGCCTCGGGACTCTTCAGGACGTTGAGCTGGTCCTGGTAGGCCCCCCGTATCGAGGCCACTTCGTCGCGCGAGAGCTTCAGCTCATTCGCGATCTTGCCGATCTCGGCGTCCTCGATGCTGGAAATGCCTTCATCCGATGCGGAAACGGCAAAGAGACAGTCGACGAGCGCGATCTTCTGGCTCTTGTCGGCCACCTCATTGAACTCCCTTGCCACGAGGTAGTCCTCGGTCGCCCCGAACATCTGGGCGCGTGTCTTCGCCATCTGCACGACGATGAGCGCATGTGCCTCGGGTAGCTGTCCACGCTCGATAACGATGCCCTCCATCGCCTCGGTCTCTTCGTCACTGATGTCCAGGTCGGCATGCGCGACGCGGCTCAACAGATAGGCAAAGCAGGCGATGTAGCGGGCCCTCTCCGGCTCCAAGCCGTCGAGCTCATTGACGATCTTCCGAACGGTATCGGTCTCGGGCGAGCCGCGGTCGACCTCGCCCATGCGGAGCGATCCGTCGGTGCCCTTCCCCAGTATCAGGTCGAGAATGCCCATGGCTTGTTCTCCTCTCGCGCGGGGTCGTAGGGCTATTGGATCACCTTGCGAACCGCTCGAATGTGGTCGGGAGTCGTGCCGCAGCAACCACCGATAATCGATGCACCCGCAGCAATCATGTCGGGAGTATGCTCGGCGAAGAAATCGGGGCTTTCTGGATAGTGAACCACGCCCTTCTCGAGGACAGGCTGCCCGGCATTCGACTGAATCAACACCGGCGAAGCAGTAGCGGCGCGGAAGTCGGCAGCGATCTCGATCATCTTCTCCAGGCCGTTGCCGCAGTTGGAACCGACCACGTCGGCGCCGGCCTCCAAGAGCCCAGCGCAGGCGTCAGCGACACTCGTGCCCATAATGGTGAAGAAGCCGCGCGGCGTCTCGTCGAAGGTCATCGTGGCCAGAACCGGCTTGTCGGGCTGTACGGCCTTCGCGGCACGCACCGCCAGGGTTGCCTCTCTGAGATCAGACATGGTCTCGATGCAAATCACGTCGACGTCGGAGAGAGCGCTCATCTGCCGCTCAAAGCTTGTATAGACAGCCTCTTCGGACGTGTCCCCGTAGGGCTCGAGGATGCACCCCGAGGGTCCGCAGGAAGCCGAAACGTAGGCCTCGCCCGCGGCGACCTCGCGTAAGATGGCGACCGCATTGCGGTTGATCTCTTCAGCCTTATCGTCCAGGCCATAGTCCGCAAGCTTCAAAGGTGAGGCCCCGAAGGTGTTGGTGGTCAGTAACTCAGAGCCCGCCTCCAGGTACTGGCGGCCGATCGCGGCGAGCACTTCGGGTGCCTCCAGGGTGATCAAATCAGGGCATTGGCCCGATTCGAGGCCGTGAGCGATGAGCATGCTGCCGATGGCCCCATCGCCCACCAGAATCTCGCCGGACTGCAAGCGTTCGAGAAGTGGCTTCATCGTGGTCTCTGCTCCTCGGAATGGGTTGGCCGAATGCTCCCAGGTACGGCTCAGACTCCTACCATCTCCTTGATGGTCTCGACGGCGTTCGCCGCGTCGTAGCCGTAGGCGTCGGCACCGATGGTGTCGGCCATATCCTGGGACACCGGGGCGCCGCCGACGATCGTTTTGATCTTGTCGCCGAGGCCACGCTCATTGATGATCTCGATGACTCGGACCATGCCCGGGGCTGTCGTTGTCAATAGCGTGGACATGCCGATAATGCTGGCCCCTTCCTTCTCGGCCGTATCGACGAAGACCTCCGGCGCAACATCTTTGCCGAGATCCACGATCTCGAAGCCCGCTCCTTTGAGCATGATTCCCACGAGGTTCTTGCCGATGTCATGCAGGTCGCCCTGCACGGTGCCGAGCACGACCTTGCCGGCGCTCGGGACCTCATCCCTCAGAAACAGGGGTCTTAGAAGGTCCATTCCGGCATACATCGCGCGGGCCGAGAGCAGCACGTGGGGCAGGAAGATCTCGTGGTCGCGGAACCTCTTGCCGATAACGTTCATCCCCGCGATGAGGCCGTCGTCGAGGATCACCTTGGGCTCCATCCCCTCGTCAATCGCCTTCTGAGTGAGCTCGCCGACCTTGGCGTCGTCTCCCTTCTGCAGGGATTCTGAAATCTCCTTCAGCAGATCCATTGATCCTCTCCTTCAGGCGCTGCCGCGCTCCGAGGCCATCAGTCGTTCCATCCGGGACAGGCAGGTGGCGTTCCTGCACTGTGGGCAATAGCTGTAGCCGGCCTTGAATACGTGCACGTCAATACTGCCGGAAACCAGAACCCCGCTCACCGATTTCAGCGGATTCATCAGGCAACTGGCGTTGAGCGAGATGCCGATTTTGTCTGGCGTCAAATAGGCGAAGAGCTTGCGCTGACCCGTGATGTGCCAGCCGCAGTAGCCCGGGCTGTAGCCCAGAACGTGGTGCGCGGGCGTCGCCCGTTCCTCCGCAATGAGCTGGGCGTGGTAGTGATCGGCGATGACTTCCGAGGTTCGGTCTGCCGTCATCGAGGCCACCGCGTCGAGCATCACACCGAGGGCAAACTCGTTCTTGTCGAAATGGTCGGCAATCGCCTCGCTTACTTCGCCACCCATAGTGGCAGCAAAAAGCGCAAGGTGGTCGGCCTTGGGAAAGACATTCGCGACCACCGCATCATCCGCGTTGTTCCCCTCTCCGGGGAAAACCTCCCGGAATTCAGCCTCGCTGATCTCGGCGATCATGCCGCGGGGGCGCGCGAGGCTGGCGAACTGAGACGCAGCGTCGTCGTAGAGAGCCAGTATTCGATGCGGCACCTCGGCATCCTCGGGAATGCCTTGGTGATCGAGGACGGCCTCCCGGGGGGCCCTGACTTCCTCGAGTTCGAAATGAATGATTCGTTTCACTCGCGGCTCTCCAGCGTGTTGTCGGTGAGGAACTTGAGTGTCGGGCGCATGGCCGGACTCCTGTAGGAGTTTCGAGGTCGAACCCAGGGAAGGCAGATGGAATCACCCAGCCCGCAATTCCCCGTGCTGTGCGGGCCGACTGGGGTCAAAGGATAGTCTCCCCCGCCGAGGAGGCCAAACCCCTCGCAAGTCAGGCTGCGTCACCGCCGCCCGAACTGCGCATGATACGGGCGAGTCCGACGGTCATCAATGGCAGGGCGAAAAGCAACAGGAAACCATAGGCCAGCATGCTGTAGCCCTGTGCCACGAGTGTTATCAGGCCGAGTCTCGACAGAACGGCCGACACCAGCAGAATCCCTACGCTCAGCATCCCCGCCTGGAAAGGCGTCAGGGCGACGCGGTCGATCTCCTCAAGATTGACCGAGATACGGTCGGTTACCGCATGGATGTGGCCGGTCGCGGTTTCGATCAACGTCCACAGGATGACGAAGGCGTAGATCCAGATGACGGTGTCGCCGGCAGTCTCTCGCAACATCTCCAGCCAGGGCACGGGGGCTCCCAGAACACGCTCATCAGGGTAGAAGCCCATGATCGCGACGTAGGTCAAAATGAAGGGCACCGTGGACAGCACTCCGCAGATCAGCCCTGCCGAGACGGTCTGCCCGCGGGAGGTCTGGCGATCCAGTGTAAACATCGTCGCCGGGATTCCCACGAGGTTGTAGCCGACATAGAGAATCCCGACGAACAGCGCCGTTCTTATGGAGGCTGAATCGCCAACGTCGGCCCCCGCGCCTTGGAACGCGTCGATGGTATTCCCCCACGTCTTGCTGACCACCACGCCGGCGAAAATGAGATAGCCGCCGTAGAGAACGAGCGAGCCGAAGGTCTTGAAGCGCTCGATCGTCACCCGCCCGCGAGCATTCAGTATGCCCACCATGATGATGACGATGAGAACTCCGAGCCAGTATGGCGCCCCGATGATCTCCTCGAAGACGCTGCCAGACGCGGCTCCGACCACGGCGATGACAACGATTGCCATGACCAGGTACAGCACGTCGAACAACGGCCAGAGCGGGCCGATGAGCTCACGCACGTAGCCGCGATAGTCGTAGACCTGGGCAACACGGGCGAACTCGAAGGCGAGAATCGACGTGACCGAAAACCCGACAAAGATGGCGAGGATGCTCCACAGGCCCGTGGGGCCGAAGCGGGCGCCGTACTCGACGATTTCCCGGCCGGTAGCGTAGGCGCCGCCGATCAGAACCGACTGAAAGACGATGCCGGGCAACAGGTATTGGGCGAAGTGGAGCTTCCGGTCCGTGTTCACAGTGCAGGACTCTAGCAGGCCAGCTTGGAATTCTCACCGAAGCCCGGGCAGGGCGACACCCAGGGGCGTTCGGGAGGCGAC
>CALAKE010000719.1 GCA_937922775.1 uncultured bacterium
GCCACCGAGTGTTCCGGCAGGCGCACCAGTTCAATAACAGGAGGGTCTCCGAAGGCCGAGTAGGTGTGAAAGGCCCACGCCCCATCCGGGGAAACTTGATAGCTGTGTGATCCGGATTGGTCAGCGGGTGTCAGGCGCTCAGCCGTGCCGCTGCCGTCCAGAGGGCGCCGGAACAGATAGCGCTGGGCGGCATCCTCGGGAGAGGCGATGTAGTAGATCCACCCGCCTGCCGTATCGATCGTCTCGATGCTGATGACATCGAAGGGCTCCGGCGTGACGAGCCGCACCTCATCGCCCGACCTCGACAGAAGGAACACATGACGCCAACCGTCGCGTTCGCTGACCCAGGTGAACTGCTCGCCTCCAGGCAACCAAACGAGGTCGTCGACGACGTCGAGCCAGGCATCGTCTTCATCGGTGAAGATCGATTGCGCCTCTCCGGTCAGCACGTTGCCGAGCATCACCCAGTTGGTGTTCTGTTGCCGATTGAGACGCTGGAAGATGATCTGTTCGGACGAAGCGGCCCAATCCATGCGCGCCAGGTAGGTGTTGCGTGCGTCGCCCGGCAGCTCGAACCAGCGTGTCGGGCCGCCCTCGGCGCTGACCACACCCAGGCGGCTGGATGAGTTCATCTCCCCGGTCTTGGGGTAAGGAATCGGGATGATCTCCGGGTACAGCGTGTCGGTATTGTTGATCAGGTAGAAGTCACGAACGCCCTCGCTGTCGAGCTGCCAGTAGGCGATGTGGCGACTGTCGGGACTCCAGCGGAACCCGTCGCGCAGGCCGAACTCCTCCTCGTAAACCCAGTCGAAGGTACCGTTGATGAGCGTGGCCGAGCCGTCCTCCGTGAGGGCGACAATCTCGTGGCTCGCCAGGTCCTCGACGTAGATGTTGTTTCCCTGGACGTAGCCGACCAGGCGACTGTCAGGAGAGAACTTGGCGAACATCAGGGTCGCCGGCGCGGCATGGCCGCCGATCTGGAACATGCCCCAGTCCGTCAGGTCGATCACCCAGTAGTCGCCCCGTGTGTTCTGCCGCCAAACCCGCTGCGAGTTGGTATAGAGCAGTAGCTTGCTGCCGTCGGCCGACCACTGGTAGTCATCGATACCAAGTGGAGATGACGCACCAGAAGGAACGAGTCGAGCCGATGGAATCAGGACTTCACGTTCACCCGTGGCCGGGTCGTAGCGAACGATTTCCTCGCCCCCGTTGACCGTCTCGGACAGCTCCACTGTCGTGTAGCCGGAGCCGTCCGCCAGCCAGCGAGCCGGGCCGAACCGCTCGCTCGCAAATTCCCTGGAGCTGAAGATGCGTTCCAGCGTGAGAACTGGCGAGCCCGGATCTTGGGCGGCCAAATTGGAGGACGCGGCAAGAGGCGAGCCGGGGATCAGGACGGTCAAGACGAACAGCAAAATCGGGACGGTGGTGCGGGCTTTCATGGTTTCCTCCGCTGAAGGCGACGTCGAACTCAGGTGTAGCAAGGAGTTTGCTGCCCGGAGAGCATAATCTCAACTTGCTTGGGAGCACCCCGGTGGGCCATGATCTGGCCTCTGTTGGCCGCCCCACGAGGAGATGAACATAACCATGAGACGAAACGTAGGCTATTTGGCATTGTCGCTGATGCTGGTTGTGGCACTAGCTGTAGTCGGATGCGGCTCCGGTGAGGAGACTCCGGCGGTCGACGAGCAGTCGAACACCCCGGCAGCGGCCGAAGGTGGGGACGCGCCTGCCCCATCAGCAGGTGCCGCAGAGCCCGACGCCGTCGCGGGAGGAGGCTCACCGTTGTACGACCCGAATCACGCCGAGATGAACCAACAGGCGCCCGACACCTACCGCGCCAGCTTCCGCACGAGCGCCGGCGATTTTGTCGTCGAGGTCCACAGGGAGTGGGCTCCGGCAGGGGCCGACCGCTTCTACAACCTGGTGAGCAACGGCTACTACGACGGCACTCGGTTCTTCCGCGTTCTGGAGGACTTCATCGCCCAGTGGGGCATCCACGGTGACCCTGAAGTCTCCTGGGCATGGGCGGAGGCGACGATTCCGGATGATCCGGTAGTTCAGGGCAACGTCCGTGGCACGATCACATACGCGATGGGTGGCCCCAACACCCGAACGACCCAGGTATTCATCAACTTCAAGGACAACGCATATCTCGACAGCTCCGGCTTCTCCGCCTTTGGCGAAGTCGTCGAGGGCATGGACGTTGTGGACAGCCTTTACAAAGGGTATGGCGAGGGCGCACCTCAGGGTAACGGTCCCGAACAGTGGATGATCCACCAGGACGGGAACGCCTACCTAGAGAGCAACTTTCCCGAGCTCGACCACGTCATCGAGGCTCGCATCATTCAGTAGCCTCGACCCATAGCCTCGATCGATATCTCAGCCCGGGCTCACCACGGCAGGTGTAGCTCGGGCTATTTCTTCTTCAGCCCGTAGTCGACGCGCCACGGCGGCGGCTCGGTTCCGCCCTCCTTCAGGAAGTGATCGAACCACCGCAGCATGCGGAGGCTGTAGTCATAGCGCGCAGCCGCGCGGGCATTGCCGTGCCCCTCACCCGGATAGAGGATCAGTCGCACTGGCACATCTCCCTTCAGTTTCAGCGCGCGGTGCAGCTCGCGTGACTGGCCGGGATTGACGCGCGGGTCGTCCTTGCCGTGCAGGATCAGCAACGGGGTGTGCGCGCGGTCGACGTAGAGGACGGGACTGCGCTCGAGGAACAGGTCGAGGTTCTCGTACGGTGTCGTCAACCAGTGAACAAGACCGAGCTCATTGGGGATGTCGCTGGTGCCGGTCTTGGAAAGCTGGTCGCTGATGCCGACAAACATGACGCCGGCCGCAAAGCGATCGCTGTGGCGAGTCGCGCCCCACGCGGTGAAGTAGCCGCCGTAGGAGCCTCCGGTGATGCCAACCCTGTCGGGGTCGGCGATGCCGCGCTCGATCAGGTAGTCGACGCCCGCGAGAACGTCATCGAACTCGGCGCCACCGCCGTCGCCCTGATGCGCCTTGGTGAACTCCACCCCGCGACCTGTGCTGCCGCGGTAGTTGGGATAGAAAACAGCGTATCCACGTGCGGCGGCCATCTGGCCAGGTGAG
>CALAKE010000720.1 GCA_937922775.1 uncultured bacterium
CACCACCGAGCGCCTCAAGGACGAAGTGTGCAACCTCCTCGGGCACCGGCATGTCGAGACGCTCTATGTCAACCCGGTCACCGAGGACCACTCGTTCTTCTTCGAGGGTTCCTTCCGGTTCAACCGCGCGCTGATCGACCGCTGTGTAGAGGCCGGGCACCGCGCCTACCGGGCAGCCGCCCGCAACAACCCTCGCTTTTTCGAGAAGCTCGACGGCGCCCTCGCCCGGGCCTGACGCTGGACCTTCAGCGCGGCCCGAACAGGACCATCACGTCGAGACACGAGGCGTGCCGCCGAGAGCGGTAGACCCGCTGCGTCGCCTTGCGGAAGTCCGACGCCTTCGCGCGGTAGATGTCGAGGAAGGTCTGCGGATTGCGATCGACCAGCGGAAACCACGAGTTCTGGACTTGGATCATGATGCGGTGACCCGGCTTGAAAGTGTGTGCCACGTCCGGCAGTTCGTAGCGCACCGACGTCACCTCGCCCGGCACAAACGGCTCCGGCGTCTCGAAGCTGTTCCGGTAACGGCCGCGAAGCACCTCTCCCCTCACCAGCATCTGGTAGCCAGCCATCGGGACGGACCTGTCGTTGGTCGGATAGTCGCGCAGCGAGTCGGGAAAGACGTCGATGAGCTTGACCACATAGTCCGCATCCGTACCGGTCGTGCTGACGAACAGGTCGGCCACGATCGGGCCGGTCAATGTCACCGCTTCCGTCAGCACGTCGGATTCGTAGACCATGACGTCCGGCCGCCGCGCCGCGAACCGCTGGTCGTCGGTCATGTACTCGCGCGTCCGCCGCAGGTGGACGTCCTCCGTGTACGGCACCGGTCGCATCGGATCGGCGACGTACTCGTCGAAACTCTCACCTGACATCGGCGGCGAGAAGGAGAGCCCGCCGTCTTCATGCAAGTAGAGCTGTTTTTCCGTGACAGCACGGGGAGGCCAGGTGCCGAATTCGAGCCAGTCGAAGGCGCCGGTGTCGTATACCGTCGCCTCGGCTAGATCCAACGACCCCTCATCCTTCAGGTAGTGGTTCAGGAACCGCAGCTCGACGTCCTTGTAGAAGTCGGACGTCGCGGTGAACCAGTGAACGTTCCCGAGGTTCTCGCCCTCATCGAACGCCCATTGGCCATGGAACCATGGGCCCATGAGCAGGCGGTTCTCTGTCGTGGGAGGGTTTTGGGTCTCGATCGCTTCGTACGTGGTGAGCGGCCCATAGAGGTCTTCTGCATCGAACCAGCCTCCGACAACCAGCACTGCGGGTTCGATGTCTGTCAGGTGGGGACGTGGATCGCGGGCCCTCCAAAACTCATCGTAGTCAGGATGGCTCATCAGCTCCGGCCAAAACTGGATGCTGTCACCGAAGTACTTCGCCTCGACGTTCTTGATCGGTCCGAGCTCGAGGAAGAACTCGTAATTGTCCTGATTCGGCCACTGGAACGGTATTGGCCCTCGGCGAGTGGGCTCGGGTCTGGGACGCCCGATCGACGAGTAGAACGAGAACGCGTCAAGCAGGAAGAAAGCACCGTTATGGTGCCAGTCATCACCGATGAACCAACTCGTCACCGGCGCTTGAGGCGAAACAGCTTTCAGCGCGGGATGAGCGCCGGGAAGTGACATGGTGGCGTAGAACCCGGGGTACGAGATCCCCATCGTCGCGACCCGCCCGTTGTTGTGCGGCACGTTCTCAACCAGCCAGTCGATCGTGTCATAGGTGTCGCTGCTCTCGTCGATGTCGTTCTCGCTGCGCTTGTCCGGATTGTGCGGCCTCACGTCGAGGAACTCCCCCTCGCTCATGAACCGTCCCCGCACATCCTGGAATGCCAGGATATACCCCGCCTCGATGAGATCGGCGTTGAGCCCGACGAACTGGTTGAACTGATTCTCACCGCCCGGCTCCGAGTTGTACGGCGTGCGCCGCAGCACGATGGGATACGTCTGCGTCGTGTCCTTCGGCACATAGAACGACGTGAACAACCGCACCCCATCCCGCATGGTGATGTACACCTCGTGCTTGGTAAGGCGCTCTTGAGACCACGAGGGACTCCCCCTCGGAGCGGCCGGCATAGTGCGGCCGAAGCTCAGCGGGAGACTCTCACCGCCCTGGCTGAACGTGCCGGCGATCGCCGTGAATCCGGCATCCACCCGACCCTCGTACTCGACCCCGCCAGCGTTGAAGCGGAATACGAGACGGCCGTCTTCGTACACGATCTCGTCCAACGGAATCCCGCTGGCGCCCTGGTCTGGACTGTCGAGGGTGGCGGAGTATCCGCTATCGGCCTGCTGGACGTGCAGGACGAGCCGCAGCTTCATCGGTCCGACGTCCAGGATGCCAAACCAGTCGCCTGTGACGTCCCCCTGGGCAGCAAGCGGTGACGACACCAGCAGCCACGGAAGAAGCATCAACCCGACCAGCAACCGGTGACTTCGTTGATTCCAGCTTCTCATCTGACTGATCCCTTTGTGATGTTGAATTCCGAGTACAGCCACGAGGAACGGCCTCGCTCTGTCATCACAAAACATGTAGCTCCCACCGAAGTACCGCGAGTCGTCGTGCCTTGGCACTCCTGGCCAGCAAGGGCTCGGAGCGTCACGCGGCGTCAAGGCAGGCTATGTTTCAACATACCCGTCTGGCAATGGCTGGGCACAGGAGGAACCACGCATGAATGGACTGTCTGACCTCACCTGGCTCGTTCCGGCGTTGGTGCTCCTCGGGGCCGCCGCGCTCGCTGTGCTGATCTCCTTCGTGCCCATACGCCTCTGGATCGAGGCTTGGTTCTCGGGCGTGCGCTTCGGATTGGGCAGCCTGATTGGCATGCGCCTCAGGAAGGTCAGCCCCCCGCGCATCGTTCGACCACTGATCGCCGCGACAAAGGCCGGCCTCGAGTTGCACGTGAACGAACTGGAGGCGCACTACCTGGCCGGTGGAAGCGTCGATCAGGTGACGCGGGCGCTCATCTCGGCGGACAAGGCCGGCATCAAGCTCTCCTTTCAGCAGGCGGCAGCCATCGACCTGGCGGGCCGGGAGGTGCTTGAGGCGGTGCAGGTCTCGGTCAATCCGAAAGTCATCGAGACGCCGAGAGTCGCCGGGGTGGCCAAGGATGGGATTCAACTGATCGCGATCGGGCGCGTGACACTGCGGGCCAATATCGAGCGTCTGGTAGGCGGCGCCGGTGAAGACACGATCCTCGCTCGCGTCGGGGAGGGGATCGTCTCGACCATTGGTTCGGCTACGTCCCACAAGGAGGTCCTCGCGAATCCCAACGCCATTTCGGAAATGGTGCTGGGAAGGGGACTGGATTCCGGCACGGCGTTCGAGATTCTGTCGATCGATATCGCCGATGTGGATGTGGGCAAGAACATCGGTGCCGAGCTACAGACCGATCAGGCCGAAGCTGACAAGCAGATCGCACAGGCGCGGGCGGAGAAGCGGCGTGCGATGGCGGTTGCGGAAGAACAGGAGATGTCAGCGAGAACACAGGAGATGCGGGCCAAGG
>CALAKE010000721.1 GCA_937922775.1 uncultured bacterium
CGCGCCCAACACCTTGCCCATCGCTCGCACGTACCGGTTCCAGGTGTTCAGCTCGGCCTGGAGCTCCTCGCGCCCCGCCTCCGTGAGGTGGTAGAACTTCGCATCGCGCCCCGTATCAGTCTGGCCCCATTCCGACTCCACCCACCCCTTGTTCTCCAGGCGGCGCAGCGCCGGATACAGAGCGCCCTCCACGACATGGAAGTCGTCGCCGGTGGTTTTACGCAGCCATCGGGAAATCGCATACCCGTGCATGGGCGCTTCGCTGAGAGTCTTCAGAATCAGTACGTCCAAGGTGCCCTTGAGTATCTCCAGGGATTGTTCGGTCATCTTGGTTCTCCATATTCGGAGTCAACGGATCTCAATCAGCCATCGAGCTTATACCCATAGCAGTCTTATGGGTAAGAATATCAGGGGTATGCGGAGGCCGCAACAGTCGAGCGTAGAGATTCGGATTCCTGATCGTGCGCTCTGACGCCTATACTCGCCGGAGAGGTGGCTTTGCGATGCTGTATCCACGGGGGACCAAGAAGAGGCGCGGCCCAGCGCGCAGGCACCGGCCTGCCAGCTCGGGGAGTGAGGGCTTCTCACTCGTCGAGGTGATCGTGATTCTGGGGGTCCTCGGATTGTTGGCGGCGATGGTTATCCCGCGCCTGATGGAGGCCACTGACCGGGCCAAACAACGGCGCACCATAGCCGATATGAGGAGCGTCGCGAACGCCAACGCCTCCCGATACGTCGACCAAGAGAGCTACGCGCCAGCGCTCAGCGACCTCGTGGCGGAGGGCTACCTGGTCGAGTTTTCAGACTCTGACGCCTGGGGTACCCCGTGGGACTACCAGGTGAAAAAGGACGGCGGGTACAAGCTCGAGTCCCTCGGCTCCGACAAGGCCAAAGGGCCGGAGCCACCCGATCCGTGGCTCGAGGGACCCTACGAACCCGACCTCAAGCTCGAGAACAAAGTCTTCAAGCAGGCCCCCACTTCACACAAGAAGAAAGACAAGAAGAAATAGTCGGTTACTCCGGCCGGGCCGCCGTCCTCTTCTACGCGCGGCTGAGGCTCTCAATGCTTCACTCAGCCGTGCTGCCCCTTCGGTTCTTCAAGCCATTTGAAGCGGCAGCTTCAACGTTTCAAGGATCGGAGAAAGCTGCACGGCAATGTCGGTGCCCGAGCTGTTCGCCGCACACCGGATTACCGTTCCGCCGGTTGTCGGAGGAGAGATCTGCTGGGTTGGCACGTGGAAGTGCACGATACATTCGGTGTCGACCTCCAGGGCGTCACCGAGGCGCAACGACATTCCCCCGAGGCTCAGGTCCTTGGTCAGACCTCTCACGTGAATCCATTCCAGCGACGAGTTGGGTTTGGGCGACCGGACCTCGAGGTCGACGCTCAGCTCCACATGAAATCGCGGATGGCGCCTACGCTCGACTCCATCGTAGGGTTCTGTCGGAATCATCGATCGTATTGCAATTCCAGCCGTCGGGCACACGTCTGACTCAGGAATCCGCCACGGCGCAGACCTTGACTACATAATCTCACTGACGAGCTTCCGGTCTTCCACTTGGAGCTGGGCACTAATCGCGTTCGCGACACAAAAAGTCTCTGCAGGCGCTCACAGTGCCGCACAGGGAATGACAGTAGTGATCGCTCTGAGTCCGATTCAGCTTCCTCCATGCACGGACTTTTGAAGAAACGTTATGGATGATGGCATAGAAAACTGATGCCTCTGATCGCAGGCTGTCAGTCAAACTGTGGCTCAGCGAGAACTAGAGCTCGACGACCGATCGAAAACCGAGAGGGATCGCCTCTTCACGGCTGAAGCGGGCGCCGGCGAAGCCCGGCCGCCAATGCAATATACTGCGGCGTCACCCACCGCCATGAGGTCACCCGATGCTGAAGCTCTGCAGCCGATACGTCGCGTCCGTCGTCGTCGTCGTACTCGTCCTCGCCGCACCGGTCACCGCCCAGGAGCTCGCGCGCGCCGTTCCCGAAGAAGTGGGCCTGTCGTCGGCCCGTCTGGATCGGCTGACGGTGGTGCTAGAGCAGTATGTCGAGGAGGGTCGCATCCCAGGGGCCGTCGCCCTGGTGGCGCGCCGCGGCCGGGTCGCCTATCTCGAGGCCTTCGGCCATCGCGACCGGGAGGCCGGTGTGCACCAGCGTGTCGATGACATCTTCCGAATCGCCTCGCAGACGAAGGCGGTCGTCAGCGTCGCCATCATGATGCTGCAAGAGGAGGGGCGGCTGCTGATCTCCCACCCGCTGAGCCGCTACCTGCCGGAGTTCGCCGAGACAACCGTAGCCGTGCCCGACGGCGACGACGGTTACGAGGTGGTCCCGGCCAACCGCCGCATCACTCTGCGCGACCTGCTGACCCACACCTCAGGTGTTGCCTACGGCAACGGGCCTGGGGCCGGCCGCTGGCTCGAAGCCGACATCCAGAACTGGTACTTCGCCCACCGCGAGGAGCCGATCCGCGAGACGGTGCGCCGCATGGCGACGCTCCCCTTTCCCTCGCAGCCCGGCGAAGCCTACGTCTACGGCTACTCCACCGACATCCTCGGCGCCGTCGTCGAGGTCGTTGCCGGCGAGTCGCTCGCCGATTTCCTGCGCACGCGAATCTTCGAGCCGCTCGACATGCGCGATACCCACTTCTACCTGCCGCCGGCCGAGCGCGATCGCCTCTCGGTGGTCTACTCGGCCAGCCGGGACGGCCTGACGCGCGCGCCTGACGAGGGCACGATGGCTAGCCAGGGCGCCTACGTCGACGGGCCGCGTATGAGCTATTCGGGCGGCGCTGGCCTGCTGTCGACGGCCCACGACTATGCCCGCTTCCTGCAAATGATGCTCAATGGCGGCGCGCTCGACGGCAAGCGCATCCTGTCGCGCAAGAGCGTCGAGCTGATGACTGTCAACCACGTCGGCCAGCTGTTCAGCGAGGCCTGGGGGGGCACCGGCGTCGGCTTCGGTCTCGGCTTCTCGGTCGTCGAGGATCTCGGTGCCGCCGGGAGGCCAGGCTCGGTCGGCGAGTACGGCTGGGGTGGCGCCTACCACTCCGTTTACTGGGTCGACCCGCGAGAGGAGATGGTGGTCGTCTACTTCACGCAGATGATCCCCGCCGGCCCGATCGACGATCAGGGCAAGCTGCGCGCCCTGGTCTACCAGGCGATCATGGACGACGTGCACTAGACAAGAACGTCGCCGCCGGGCAGCCGACGACAGGCAGGCGGCGCTAGCCGACGTGACCCTTCTTGAGTCGTTGTGCGATCGGGAGTTAGGAAGGGCAGCCCTAACGGGAATTGACCGGTGTCCCCACTACCCGACCGATCGCCGCATGCACCCGCGGCGGCAGCATGATCCCCTCGTCGTGGCGTTCATTGCAATGAAGGAACCCTTCGCCGCAATTCCTCCAGGAAACCCGTAATGACTACGAGCTCCGTGATGGGGTCGTCGAGCGCAGGGTTTTCGAGGACCAGGAAACGTCCATCCGGCGCGATATCCCAGCCCCAACCGCCGACATCGGAGAAGGGTCCCCGGGCTACTTCGGCAGGCTCCCCCAAAGAAATCTCCGGCTCGGCGCTGAACGCCACCGAGTACAAAATGCTGCCATCCTGATAGATGATGCTCCGCCCGTCCGGACTCCAGCGCGGTTCCTCCCCGCCTGCAGTCGATACCTGACGTGGGCCCACACGCTCCGCGAGACCGACCACGTAAACCTCGTTGGCGCCCGAGTTGTCTGACTGGTAGGTCACCCACCGTCCGTCCGGCGCGATATTCGGGAAGATATCATCACCCGGCGTTCTCACGATCGGCCGTATCGAGTCGAGGCGAAGTGTAATGCCGTCGTCTTCGAACGGAACGAAATGAAGGTCGGGGAAATCTGTCGCATCTCCGAACTCGTAGAAGACCACGCCGTCTTCGACAACCGCTCCGCCCCAGCTACCGCCGGGGAAGATATCGGCGCCGATCACCTCGACGGGCTCCTGTTCCGCGTTGGACATGTCAAGGCGAAGCAACACGCCTTGGTTGCGGGTGAAATAAAGCGATTCGCTGGAGGGGTGCCACTCCGGCCAGCCACCCGGTCCCACGAGAAGGGGTCGCGCCGCGGGATCGTCGAGATCCAACAGCCAAATCGATCCTCGGACGGTGTACGCGAGCCGTCTTCCGTCAGGCGATATCCGGAAATCTCCGTAACGAGCGGCGGGAAGGGCGAGAGGCTCGCGTGAGCCGTCGGTGGAAACCCACACGAGCGACTTGAGGTCGAGTTTCGGGCCTCGCGCGTATACCAGCGTCGAGCGAGCCAAATCCGCAAAAAGACCCGAGCTCATGACGTCGTCCACCACGGGGACCGGGGTTTCCAGCAGCGGCAGCCCGTTCTCATCGACCGGCGACGCGACAAGCACCCCGTCGACGCTCCAAACGAGGTGACCGCTGTCCGCGTACATGGAGTGCCCCCCGCGAGCGAGTAGCCCCTCCGGTTCGGCCGGCCCGTCCAGGGCCAATCGCTGCACCCCCCACGGGCTCCACGATGCGTTGAAACGCAGCGGCCCACGGCCTTGCACGAGGGCCGGCCACGCGTGCGTCGCCAGTATACGGGTGGTCGTGAGCTGAACCACCTCGCCCCCAGAGGCGGATACCCGATGCACGCCGGTCATTTGGTTGGGCGTGAAGTAGATGAAACCGTCCACTCCCCAAGCACCCCCGTGACCGGCCACCACCGGGGCCAACGAGCGCGAGCGTGATCCGGTCAGTGGGATCGTTTTCAGCCTGCCGTCCGCGAAGAACCCGACTTGTTCGCCGGTTGGGTCGAAGAAGGGGGCGTAGGCACCCGAGGTGTCGGGAATCGCTTCAAACACGCCGGAGGCCATGTCGTATCGCCACAGCTCATGACGGGAACCTTCCCTCCAGGCAACGTACACGAGGGTGTCGGCATCCGAGGAGAGTGTGAACTGTCTGCGAGAATTGCCCTTTATGAACGATCCAGGTGGCGCCAGGGGAGCGTCCTCCGGCAGAAGGATGCTCGTACGCGTTGGTACTTCGGAGGCCGGTTCAGCAACATCTTCCGAGCCTTCGGTTGCGAGCCAGACAATCGCAACAACGGCAACCGCGGCAGTCGCGAGAGAGGCAAATGCAAGCGACCATGGGAGTTTGGCCGTGGAGCGCTGGGGGATTCCTGGCACGTCGGCGTCAATTTTTCCCGCTGGTCGTGGCACCGGTGCCTGGCTCGTCAGCGGCTCTGAAACCTCCGCGATGAACCGATACCCCCGTTTCGGGATGGTCTGGATGTACGTAGGCCGTTGCGGATCGTCGCCCAAAGCGCTGCGTAGCTGGCTGATCGCCTGTGTGAGCGAATCTTCCCCGACAAATGC
>CALAKE010000722.1 GCA_937922775.1 uncultured bacterium
CTGAAGTCGGTCCACCAGGTTGCAGTAAAGCCCGAAACCAACTCCTCTGAGCTTGTGCTGATCGCCGTATGGTCGTAGATCATGGCGTAGATGGGCGCCACCAGGAACAAAGCGGCGGAGAGGTTGACGAGCCACAACCAGAAGATCACGGGTCGGTTGTGCCAGGCACGTCGGATGCCCCACCACAACGCCCCTGAGACTGTGGGCTGAAGGCCGCCGGGACTACTCGCTCCCCGTTCCATCTGCTCGTCGAACTTGTTCTTCTCGACAGACATTGGCGACCCTTCCTAGGCGAACTGGCTGAACCAGTGGAGGACGTTCTGGAGCCAGAACAAGTAAGTCATCGTCAGTCGCTTGGCGGGAGCGTTCGTCGGCTCGGCGATGGCGCCATCGTTGCTGAGGTTGGCATCCAGCCACAGCGGCCGCCCTGGATAGATATCTGCCCGGCTTGCGGGAAAGGAACTCTCATATTGGAACTTCGTCCAGCGATACTCTCCATCCCACTGTTCTGTTTGCGTGGAGCCATCCTCGAACGTGACCACCAGCTCCACAGGGAAGACCACGTCCCCATAGCGGCGCAACGCCACTTGGGAGACGTACAGGTCGTCCTGCGTCGCATCCGTGATCAGATAGTCGACCCCATAATCGAAAAGACCCGAGCCCCACACCACCTGCTCGAACAGCTCGGTCATGTCTTCGCCCGTAACTTCGTTGACCACCGCCAGGAAGTCCCTTCCAGTGGGGTGGCGAAACCTCCAGCGCTCGTAGTAGGTGCGCATGACTCGCCCCCAGAGCTCATCTCCGAAGTATGACTCCAGCATTTCGAGGAATGCGGCGGGTCGCGGATAGGAGTTGAGCCCGTAGGATGAGCGCGTGAAGAAGTCCCACCCATCGCGTTCCATTTGATCGGCGGTTGGCCCTGCCAGGTAGCCACGTCGATGCTGATCCGCGGCACCCTGCCCGACACCGCTCGGGAAGGTGATCAATGCGAGGTCGCGGAAGAACGCCACGGCATCGGTGCCGCGCCCGCGCCAGGGAGGGAGTGGAAGGACAGGAACAGCCGACAGGTTCACCGGCACGAAGCGCTGGAAGGTGAGCCCGGCCACCTCGTAGGCGGGAAGCGCGGGCCCGTAGACAATCTCGCCGATCTTGGTCTCTGAGTAGCTATTGATTCCCTCGTCGAGCCAGGCATGCTCGAACTCGTTGTTCGCCACGAGGCCATACCAGAACTGGTGGCCAAACTCGTGGATCGTCACGCCCTCGGGAGACAGCACCCACTCGGGGTTCCAGTATGCCGCGCCACCGGTAAACAGCGTCGGGTACTCCATCCCGCCGGCAGTGCTGCCGGGCTGCGGATCGACGACAGTGAGCACGTCATAGGGATAGGAGCCGTACCAGGCGCCGAAATAGTGCAACGCATGTCTGGTGGCGGTGAGGTAGCGCTCCTCGTAGTGGGAATGCTCAGGCTGCAAGAAGAGGTTGATGTCGACCGGATGCAAGCCGGGCTCCTCGAAGCGATCCTCGACGATAATCACGTCGCGATCAGCCAGCCAGGCGAAATCGTGCACGTCTTCCTGATAGTGGGTCACCGAATAGGTGCCGTCTCCGTTGTCGCGCTCGTTGACCCGATTGCCGGTGGCGCCGATCTGATAATCCTCGGGGGCCGTGATCGTAACTTCGTAGACGCCGAAATCGGCGTAGTACTCGGTGGAAGCATGGTATTGATGACAGTTCCAGGCACCGTTTTCGTACACCCCGATCTTCGGGAACCACTGCACGATGAAGAAGAAGTCGTTGTAGTAGCCGGTGCGAGCGAAGCCCTTGGGGATCCGTGATGTCCAGTCCATCTCCAGGACCACCTGCTCTCCCGGTCCGAGCGGCCCCGGGAGCTGCACTCTGAAGACAGTCTGATCGTCGGCGTTGTCATCGTCCGGCTGCAAAAACTCGAACGTGGGCATCAAGTCGGTGCCGTCGGCGAGCTCGATCCGTCCCACGTCGATCCAGCCCCATTCCTCGATGCCCGAGCCGCGGCCACCGCCGCCCAGCCCTCGAACCTCTCGCATGAACGTCGACTGGTCGTTCTTGGCGGCGTTCCAATAGAGGTGGAACCAAAGATCCTCGACCGGATCCGACGACGTGTTCTTCCAGCTCATCGTCTGGGTTCCGACGAGCTCCTTCTCCTCGGGCAGCAGTCGCACGTCGATGCGGTAGTTGGCAATATGGTCGCTGAACTCGGCTGGCTGGGAGAGAGCAGGTGGCGCCGAGATTGGTCGGGCCAAAGCCGGTCCGCCACCCGCAGCTACTCCCTCTGTCGAAGGCGCCGTCGCCGTGGACGGCAGGAGTGCCGCTGACAAAGCGACGGCAATCGCCGGGACCGACAAGGTGGGCAGGAAAGACGGTCCTCGGCGCATGAAGCAACCTCCTGCGAGAGGTCGCCAGGTCCCTGCGCGACCTGTCGCTGTCTGTCCGGCTCAGAGTGCTGACGAGGAGGCATTCAGCTCCACGTCAGCCAGGTGCCTACAGGTTGATGCTTTCTTCGATCTCCCTGTGCGAAACGTGGAGTCGATAGGCGTCGTACTCGTTGAGCTTGGTCTCGATGAGTTTGTCGAGAACAGTCTCTCCCAGCGTCTCGCGCAGCAAGTCGGAATCGCTGGCCCTTTGCACAGCGTCGTAGAGGTCGTGCGGGAGTGAATCAATTCCCTTCTGCTGACGCTGCATCGGCGTGTAGTGGTATAGATCGTCAGCGATCGGCTCGGCGAGCTCGTACTTCTGTTCGACACCGCGCAAGCCGGCGGCCAACATCACCGAAAACGCCAGATACGGATTGCACGCCGCATCCGGGAAGCGCAGCTCGATACGCGTGGCTACCTCCTTGCCCGGCTTGTAGGTGGGAATTCGC
>CALAKE010000723.1 GCA_937922775.1 uncultured bacterium
CAGCGCACCCGAGATATTTCTCAACGCCTCACGTAACCTCCTCATTGCGACGCCTCGCTTTTCCCATGGCCGGTGATTTCGAGCAGGAGGTCCTGTGCCGCGTCGAAGCTCGGGGCGATCTCCAGCGCCCCGAGAACCTGAGCGCGGGCCTCGACCATGTCGCCGGCTCTGAAGAGCGAAAGTGCAAGTTGATACAGGGCCTCGGCGCGGTCGACGGGATCGAGAGCAACCACAGCGCGGCGTTCACGGACCGCTGTGCCATGGTCTCCGTTCGCGGACGCCAGCTCGGCCAGCCGTAGATGAACGCTCATCTCGAGGGGGTAGATATACATCGCCCGGTCGAGCGCATCAGCTGCGCCCTCGCGGTCCCCCAGATCCTCCCGCAAAGTGGCGAGCTCCAAATGTGCCCCGTAGTTGTTCTCATTGATTGCAGTCAGCCGGGTGAGGTGCGCCTCCGCGGTACGAGCATCTCCCCTCTGAGCTGCGATGCGAGCGAGGAAGACGTAAGGGCTGTCGTTGCCGGCATACTCGGGAAAGAGCTGCTGGGCGCGCGAAAGGTGCTCTTCTGCGAGGTCGAGCCGGCCGTCGTTCAGTAGCTGTACCCCCAGGGCGAGTCGAGCAGAGAAGTCATCTGGATTCGCTGCAATTCGAGCCTCCAGCTCCTCGATCGACGGTGTGGCGCCGGCGGGCCTATGGCCGGCTTCCTCCAGATGTCCGGCGGCTGGGCGCAGGGCTGCCAGTGGCCCCGCGAAGCGCTCCTCCACGTAGGCTCTGAATCGATCGTCAAGATCCTCCATTTCGATTCCGAGCTCGCTGCGGAAGATCTCCTCCGTCGAGCCGCCTCGCCGATAGCCTTCGAGAATGGCTAGGATCGCGGGGAAGCCCCAATCGCGCTCGATCAGGTGACACACCAAGGCGGCTTGGTAATAGGAGTAGCCGATCTGCTGCGGGTAGCTCGGCCGTACGAAACCGTCAGTGAGGCGACTGACCGGGTGGAGCTGATCGGTGAGAAAGGCGAGCAGGAATCCCGCCGAAACATCGCTGCCCCAGCCGGGCCGCGCGTGGTGTTCCTCGTATACGGATAGCCCCTCGCTGAGCCAGCGAGGGATCCGGTGATCCGTTACCCCGAGGGTGATCGTGTGGCCGATCTCGTGCCAAACGGTGGAACCCCAGTTGAACTCGCCTACAGAACGGGCGGATGGGGAATCGATGGCGATAACGGGGCCGAAGGAGACTCCCAGCGCTCCCAACCCGGCCAGGCCGATCGTGCGCACTGAGAAGTCCTCGTGGCTCGGGTAAACCTCGATGCGGATGGGCGTGGAGGGCTCGAACTCGTAGCGTTCGGCGAGACGATCGTAAGCCTCATCAGCGAGGTTGCCGAGGTAGAGAGATATCAGGTCCGACTCGGGCGCCTCGATCATCATCCGGAAGCGTGTCGAGTCGATTTCCTCGTAGTTCGAGAAGGTGTCGAGAAGATCGAGCGTGTTCACGTTCCAAACGTTGTAGGGGTCGCCACGGAACGAGATCTCCAGGTTTTCACGTCCCTCCTCGATGGCTCCGGTGCGCAGCTGGTTCAGACCCAGGAGTCCATAGCCGCGCCACGACTGAGGGTCGAGATCGACGGCGAGACCGGCGAACTCGACCGCTTGCGCATACAGGCGGTTCTGTACGCAGAGGTCGGCCAGCGTGTTGTAGAGGTCGGCATAGCGCGGGCCGATCTGCAAAGTTCGATGACGAGCAGCGGAAAACTGCGCTTCGTCACCCGTCAAGAAGTGGACCGCTGCCGTCACGGCGAGAGCCTCGAGAGAGGAGGGGTTGATAGCCAGCGCGCTCTCAGCCGTCGTCTGTGCTTCTTCCCAATTCTCGGTCCCCAGGTACATTTTCGCCATCTGCAGGTGGGCGGGGACGGAGCTCGGGTTGATCTCCAGGGCATGCCGGACCAAGAGCTCGGCATCGGGCTTGCCGTCGAAGTCCATGACTCGCGCCATCGCCAGTAGAGCACCAGGGTGGTCGGAGTTGATCTCGAGAACACCCCTCAGAATCTCTCCCGCCTCGGTGCTGTTGTATTTATCCAGTAGCAGTTCGGCGAGACGGACGTGTGGTTCGAGGTTCGACGGATCGGCTGCGATGGCCTCATCGAAAGCCTTGACGGCATCCTTGAAAAGCTGCGGATCATTGCGGCCCAGATAAACGCAGGCGATGGCAACGGTCGTGAGGTCTTCGGAGGAACGTGCCATGCCGCTGTTGTAGGCATCAATGAAGCGATCGAAACGATCCATCGCCGTGTCGATCTCCCCACGGCGGAAGAGCAGCATCGCCAGGTTGAGCTCGGCCGAGAGGAGGTCGCGTGCTCCCCCGTCGATCGCGGATCGGTAGGAAGCCTCCGCTCCCTCGAGGTCTCCACGGAGGTAAAGGGTCTCGCCCAGCACGTTCAGGAGGTCGGGAGACTCCGGATTCGCTTCCACGAAGAGGCGCGCTGCTTCCTCGGCTTCGTGATAGCGGCCCACGGAGATGAGTGCGCGCACGAGTCCTCGATAGTCATCAGGCGTCGCGCCGACATTGCGAGCTCGCTGCCGGAAGATCGAGATCGCCTCTTCGTACTGGCCGGTGCGCAGGGCGATGACGGCTGGGTCATCCTGGGGCGGAGGCGCGGCTCTCGAGTCGTGCACGCACGGGGCGACAAGTAGGCTGGCGAGCGCGAAAAAGCAGATCTGCAGCGTGCGCATCGAGGCGGCGGCTGATGCCAATCCACGACGTGGGTCTGTCATCATGAATCCCCCCCGGGAATGCCACCCCTCTCTCGGATGGCACGTTCAGTCAGGGCCAGATCAACGAGAAGGGCTTCGAGTTCGACCATGTAGGCCGCGGGGTCCATCGTGTCCTTGATGCGTCTGAGCTCATCGATACGCCGTTCCAGGGCGAGCTTCTGTTCATACAAGGCGCGAAGCTCGGGATCTGCGATCGCATCGGCACCGCCCTGATCCCCGGCAGTAGCGAGCCCTGGATCGTCGGCGAGGAAGAAGCCACTCGACAAGAACCCGTCTCCCGCCGCGGGATCAGGCTCATGGCTGCCCTCGGCGTCGCCGTTGTCGTCGAGCAGAGCGGTCTCCGTCCGCATACGCCCTTCACTTTCGTAAAAGCGATGTACTTCGGCGATGGCGTAGCCGTAGGCCTCCAGCAGAGAGACGCGATCGTCTTTGTCGAGATCTGCCACGTCCTGGCTGTAGGCCTCGATGAAATAGCCTGCGAACACGGTCTCGTTGTTCTGGCGGCCATCGCGAGTCGCAGTGATGATGGCGCGATTCGGCCCCGAGAGGGGCGCGACGAAATCGCCGCTGGAGCTCGCAGTATTGACCAGGGCAATCCTCTGCTCGGTGAAATGGCCGAGGAGGCGGGCGAAGTCGGAGGCGCTGAGATCGGGCCCGGGCAAGCTGATGCGCGATTCCCCGTCGCGAGCGCTGCCATGGCCGATGAGCACGATGGCGATGCGATCGTGGGATTCAGCATCGGCGGCGATACCGAGCAGAGTGGCTTCGACGGTTTCCGCAGTGGATCGACCATCGACACGCTCAGGATCAAGCTCCACATCTTCCGCCAGGTAGGTAATTCGTTCCGGCGGAATCCCCATCCGCTCCTCCGCCGCGGTGATCAAGCTCACCGCCCACTCGTGGAAAGACTCTCGGTACCGCTCTTCCCCACTGAGGCCGCTGATGATCAGCAGGTGGGAGTTGCCATAGGCAGTCTGTCGGGTTGTCGCGCCCGCGAGATCGAGGTCATGTGCTGAGGTGGGGAGCGAGAACGCTGATGGCGTGCCGGCGGTGGCCAGAGCTACAGCTGCGAGCAGGAGAGCCATGGTCATTGAGGTCAGTGACGTGATCACGCCAACCCCCTGAGCTTGCGGTAGACCCACTCGATTCCAATCAAGAGCACCAGGGAGAGGAACAAAATCGGCATGTCCCAGAGATCCATGACCTCCAGAACCGTGGTGCCGCCGTCCGAGTGACCGATATCCTCGGGCAGCGCGGAGACAGTTTCGGGGGTGTAAAAGTGGCCCCCCGTCTCTTCAGCGATTCGCTGCAGGAGAGGCGCGCGCATCTCGGCATCGAAGTGCTCGGAGCTGAGATCCGCCACCTCGATGTGAGAAGTCTCGAGGCCGAGGAGGTCTCCGTTGCGCCGGGCCTCCACATGGATCTCGTAGAAGCCAAGCTCCAGTGGCGTGAACTGGGTCAGGTATTCGCCATCGGCGTCGAGAGACCAATCCATGGGTAGCTCATCCTCCAGACCGGCAGGCGAGATGACGCGCGCGGTGACCTGCGAATCATTGAGCTCGATATAGGTTTCATCCCGTACCGACGCCGTCACTCGGACGGGTTGTTCCGGGGCGTATCGATCTCTCGAAGTCGTGAGCTCGACCTGTCCCGGCACATCCTGTACCAGCCAGCGCAGAAGCTGCCGCCAAAGGGTCTCGTGGGTCATGTCCTCGAGCGGAATGTCGTGGTGCATCTGCCACAGCCAGGAATCCTGCGGGGTGAATGCCAATGCCCTGCCACGCCCGTACCGCTGATGCGCCAGGACAATCTGTGGTGACGGCAGTGTTTCGGCCGTGCCCGTCAGGAGCGTCACGGCTCCCGGCTTCACGGAGAAGATCCGATTGATGACAGTGAGCGGGGGGAGATGACGCCAACGTTCCTGGCTCTCTTCGAGTGTGTCTGCGAGCTGGATGACCGGGTGGGTCATGCCGAACAGGGTGGGCTGGATCTGGATCTCCGCAGCCGAGTAGGCGGGAGATGTGGCTTCGTCCTCGAGCTGGACTTCGGACAGCACCACGGGCAGGACCTCCGCGATCGGGCTGCCGGCATAGCCACCTTCGGCGAAGGAGCTGTGACCACCGATCATCAGAAGCCCGCCACCACGTTGGCTGACGAAATCGGCGACCATGCGTTGCTGGTCCGAGGTCAGCAGATGTGCCTGGACATTCCCGAGAATCAAGCCGCGATATTGGTACAGCTCCTCTCGCGATCTCGGGAAACCACCGAACAGCTCATCTTCGTCGACAATGTCCAGACGCAAGAACTTGTTTTCCGCTGTCCCCTGCAACACGGTGAGTTGCAGGTTGTGGTCCTCGCTCAGCGCCCGCCGCAGGAAGGCGACATCGTGGCGCGGCATGCCCTCGTAGTAGAGGATCCGGTCGGCTCGGTCCTGTACCGACACCAAGACGTCACGCTGATTGTTCTGCGCCACCATCTCACCCTCCTGGGGCGCGATACGGACACGGAACACTCGTGGCCCTGCCTCTTCGGCAGTGAACGATGCTTTAACAACGGTCGAATCACCCTGGCGGGGCAGCGTGACGTCTTGAGTGCTGACGATGCCGTTGTCGTCCTCCACGATCAGAACGATCTCGGCACCACCAAAGCCCTTGTGCTCGATCACGACATCGACTCCGACGGAAGATCCGGCCAGGACGGTACGGGGCACCTCGACCCGGCTGATCTCGATATCTCGTGAGAAGCGCTCGACCCCGAGGCCGACGGGAAACACGGGTACCGATGCGGCACGCAAGCTCTGGACTGAATCAGAGATGCCTCCCAGCGCGTTATCGGCACCGTCACTGACCAGTATCAGGCCCGAAAGAGGTACGGATGCGAGCTCCTGCCGGGCACCTTCCAACGCCGTGGCGAGGTACGTTTGATGGCCGGCGTAGGTGAGCGATTCAACTCCGTCGACTCGCTCGAGAACGTCGGAAAAGCGGAAGAATCGCAAATTGAAATCCTCGGAGAGGGCTTCGAGGAGCTCCGAGCCCTCCGCACCGAACGCCTGAGAGACGAACTCGCTACGCGGAAGCTCATCGCGGTCGGCGATTTGCATGCTCTGGGAGTCGTCGATCAAGATGCCGACGAAGTTCTCTTGAGGAACGGCGGTCGATACAACCAGGGCTGGTTGCATCAGACAGAGCAAGAGGATCAGCAAGACGAGAGTCCGAACTGACGCGAGGAGAACGCGATCGACCGGCCGGCTCTTGCCGCCTACCTTGCGATAGCGCAGCACGGCCAACAGTCCACCAACCAGCAACACGACCGCCAGAAGCATGGACGGCCAGGCAGCTGAGAGGACGAAGGTCCCCTGCTGGAAGATATAGGGGCTGAACTTGAAGAGCAGCTCGAAGGTTGAGTCGCTCATCGAGTCGGCCGAAGTTGATGTGTCATGGGTCCGCTGTTCATTTGCTCACTAATGGCTCAGCGCATAGATGATCGTGTTGACTGCGAGTTGGTATGCGAATGTCGAGTAGGGCAGGGGATAATACGGGTCCTCAGCCCATTCCCATGCATCACCCAGGTCGGTGTTCCAGTTGATCACCACCAGCAGGCGTCCCTTGTCGTCGAAGATCCCCCGGACGTGCGGAACATAGCCGTCCCTCTCCCAGGTGACGCCGCCGTACCTGGCGATCCTGACGCTCGGGACCTGCACGAGCTCTTCGATCGTGTAGAAGGTGCTGAAGAGGGGATGGTCCAAGCTGATCTCGACAATCGGATGTTCGGGCAGCACGCGGCGAATCTCGAACTCGAAGTTCTGCCACTCATAAGTGCCCCAGAAATCGTCGATCATCAGGAAGCCACCTGCGAGGAGGTAGGCTCGAAGAGCCTCGACCTCGGAGTCTGTCAAAGCCATGCGGCCGACTTCGAGGGCGTAGAGAAAGGGGAAGCTACGCAGGTCGGGATCGGTCAGACGCACGGCGTTTTCGGCCTCGTAGGCGTTGATATTCGTCAGGCGGCGAAGGCCCCATAGGAACTGACGGTCTGCCTTGGGGAAGTCGATGGCCCAACTGCCCATGCGACGGTATCCATAGCCGCTGTAGATCGCGCGAGTGAAATAAAAGTCTCGGGGACCGTCACGATCACGAATGCGTGAGCCCCGCGAGTAGAAGTCCACCGGCGGGCGGAAATCCTGCGGGAGCCCCTGCTGGGAGGAAATGACTTCCGCCATGGCACTCTCGATAGGAGCGGTTGGGATCAAAGTGCTCGGGCTGCTAATGTCGGGGGACGTTGTCTTAAAGTGAGGCCCCAGAGTCGGACTCGCGAGACGCTGCGGGGGCTGCGAAGAGGACGACCGTCGACCGGGCGCGAAGCCGATCGCCGTGGTGGCCAAGATCAGCACGCAAACCGTTGCTAGTGCAGTCGTCTCGAGCTGGCTGTACTTCATGCGCGGCCATCTATGGGGATGGGATCAGAAACCGACTTACAGGTGCCACGAGTTGGGGAGTCCTCCTGAGGAGGTGGAATCTATCATATCTTGCCGTAGTGGCCACAGTAAGCGCTTGAGGCAGCCTCAAGTGAGCTGGGGTATGTGTCAAAAAGAGGACGCCTGCATCGACAATGGAAGATGAAATCAAAGTCAAATTCGTAATCTGTTCTGCCTGCGACCGGGCGTTCCCCGTCCGCGAGTTGCCCCGCCATGAGCACGAGTTCGAGGCCGATGATGGCGGGTATCTTGTTGTCTACGACTATCACTGTCCGCAATGCCAGGCGAAGCTGGCCTCTTGGGGCACGACTTGAGATGCGAGGGACACGAGCCGTGATTCAGCTTTTCCTGATCCTATTGACAACCATGTTGCCCCCGACCCTCGCTGCTGGAACGCCGGGTCAGGACGTCCTTCACCTTGCCTTGGGCGATGAGGAGCGCGCCCGGTACGAGGTGAGCCTGGGACT
>CALAKE010000724.1 GCA_937922775.1 uncultured bacterium
CGAGGAGGACGCAGGCGTACGCGGAGCGTACGCCGAGGACTCCGAGCGAGCGCAACGCCGGCCTCGTGAGAGATGGTGCCCGCGCAGCCACGACCCGCTGAGAGCGAGGGCAAGCCCGATCCCCTCAGGGGGTCGGGCTAAAAGGCATATGTCGTCCAGATCCAGAACTTGAAGGTGTCGGTGGAGAACTCGTCGGCACCGTAGTAGGCGCCCTTGAGTCCGAACCCCTGCTTCCAGGACGCAGTATAGGTTGCCTGGAAGTCGAGCTCTGTGCCGTAGTGGATGCCGCCGACGTTGGAACCGAAGTTGTGGAAGGCCACTGCCCAGCTTATCGGCCCACCAGGCCCGCCGGCACTGACATAGAAGTCCCGCAAACCGTTGGTGGGCGTGTTGAGGAACTTGTCGGCCCAGCCGTTGAACTTGTGCAGCGTGGCCAGCGGAGTGCTGAACTGCCCCTCATCTTCGTTGCCGCCGAGCGATTCGTATCCGAGCTTGACCGTGAATCCCTCGTACCCACCACCGAGCATGAGATGAAGGTAACCTGCATCAACGCGATTCGGGTTGTTGCCGAAATCGCGCTGGCCGGCGAATTCGATTTCGTACAGAATGCTCGGACCCAAGTCCAACTCGCGACTCCCAGCAAGCTCGAATCCAAAGGTCTTCGTCGACCACTTGTGCAGGTCCACGTTGTCGAAGTCGAGGAAATAGCCGTAGACGCTGAGATCGCCGATTCCCGAGACATAGATGGTGCCATCCAGCAGGTGGGTCGACATGCGCTGCTGATCACGGAAGATACGATTCGCCCTGCCAATGTACCCGTAACGGATCGTCGTGTTGTTCAGGGAGTTGTTCGTGAGCCAGAGGGAGTCGAACGACTGGTGGTTCTGGCGCCAGCCGACCGCACCCACGTAGCGCTGATCGCGAAGGATGATCTCCTGCCGCCCACCGCCGATCGACGTATCGTGGCCTCGGTACCGCAGGTAGGCCTGGTTCATTGCAGTTCCTGCGGGATCCGCTACCACAGGCCGGTCCGTCACGCCGTTGCCCGCTCCGTCTTTGCCGGCATTGTTGTACTTGTCGTCACCGAGCACCGCTACGTTTTCGGCCTCGAGAAAGAGATCGAATCCGTGGTAGGCGGCGGTCCGGTAGTTCAGCACAGTTCGCAGGGTCGAAGCGTAGGCATTCAAATCGAAATTGTCTTGGTCAACAACCTCGTAGCGATAGCGAAAGTTGACGTTGAAATCGCCCTCTTTCAATGCCCTCGCGAGCTTCTCGCCCTCTGTCTCCGCGGCCTCTACTTCCTGCTGGTCGTCTTCCGCAAGAACCTCCTCCGCAGGCGGCGAAGGAGGTGAGGCACCCTGCACCAACGCTGCTTCTTGGGCCTGCGCCGCCGGGCAAATGAAGAACAGCACGAAGAAGGCTGCGGCGCACTGCGCGCCAGTCCGCAACGAGGTCAGCATGCTGTGCATCACGATGGGGCCTACCTTCCGGGGATTTGGATCAGATATGTGCTCGCAGAACCACACCAGCGATCGTTTCTGAAAAAGAGAGAATAGTTCGGGTTTCACTACCGCACATAATACAGAACCGCTGGCGACACACAGCCAGGCGGTATGACCTTCGTCACCCATTCGGCCAATTCGCCAGCAACCACGAAGGGCGCTCCTTCGCCGGACGTGCGTGCTCGAATCACTCTGACCGCAGGGCAATGATCGGGTCGACTCGACTGGCCTTCCGAGACGGCACGTAGGCCGCCAACAGCCCCACGCCCGCCAACGCAAGAGGCACGGCCAGGAACGTGAATAGATCGAAGGGCCCGACTCCAAAGAGCAACCGGCTCATGAGCACCGCGAGAAGAAGTGAAAGCACCAGTCCGACCACGCCGCCGTAGGCCACCAACTTCATGCCGCTCGCTGTCAGCATACGGACCACCGAGCCCGCATCAGCCCCCAGGGAAATCCGGATTCCGACCTCGCGCGTCCGCTGCGACACGGAGTAGCTGACGATCCCATACAGCCCGATCATCGACAAAGCGAGAGCCAGCCCGGCGAAGGCCGTAAGAACGAGGGAGCCTAAGCGGGCCGGCAGCAACATCGAGCCAATATGCCGGGACATGGTCTTGCTCTCGAAGAGCATCAGCTCGGGATCAAGCTCGCGGGCCGCCAACAGCATGTTGCGGGCGGTTGTCTCGGCATCCACCGAAGTCCGTGCCACGAGGGTCACGTTGGCCAAGTAGTCCTGGCTGTAGGGTAAGTAGACGAACGGCCTCGGAGCCTCGCCCAGGGTCCTCACCTTGGCGTCACTGGCGATCCCGACAATTCGCAGATCGGTGCCGTTGGTCCGCCTGATGACGCGCCCAATGGCTTCCTCTTCGGGCCAAAACTGCCGCGCCAAGGCATCACTGACGATGGCCACGGGATCGGAATCAGAGATATCGAGGTTGCTGAAGTTGCGCCCGCGCAAGATCCGTACGCCGGCCGCCTCGAAGAACTCGGCATCCACAGTGCTTCGGTCGGCAATGTGGCCATTCCTTCCTTCCGGCGTCTCGACACCATCGACGTTGAACTCGACCCATTGGGTATTGAGTGGACTGAGGTGCAGGTTGTCCACCAGTCCCACGGCATCGACTCCTGGAAGCTGCCGGGTCCTTTCGATCAGCCTCTGCACGAACAGGCGGCCTTCCTCCTCGGCGTATCGATTGGACGGAACGATCACCGTGAGAAGGCCGGCCGGATCCTGACCGAATCCAGGATCAACTGCCTGGGTGGCCTGGAGGCTGCGCAAGAAGAGGCCGGCGGCGACCAGCAGCACGAGCGACAACGCCACCTGCGCCACGACCAACGAGTTGCGCAATGTCACCCGGCCCGGCCGCGTGCCGCTCGCACTTCCCTCTTTGAGTTCCGCGGCGACGTTGGTCTTGGTCGCTCGCAGCGCCGGAACCAATCCGAATAGCACTCCAGCACCCAGCGACACCAAAACGCTGAAGGTCAACACCGCCGCGTCGAGGCCGAGATCGAGCGATATGGGAATGGGGATCGGCAAATCGGCTGACAGCAGCAAATGCAGGAGCCAGACACTGAGCGCGACGCCTGCAACCCCGCCAAGCGCCCCGAGCAGGGCCGATTCGGTGACAAGCTGGCCGATCAGGGACTGTCGCGTCGCCCCGAGGGCCAGACGCACCGCGATCTCCTTCTTCCTGTCCAATGCTCGAGCCAGCAGAAAGCTCGCCAGGTTGGCGCAGGCAACGAGCAGAACCAACCCGACCACTACCATGAAGACTCCAGCGGCCGGCACCAGGAACCGGTCGATGGGCGGAAACAGGACGACCTCGGATGACGGCAAGACGAGAAACTGGTCGACCTCCCGCCAGGAATCCGGGAAATCGGTCCTCAGGCTCGATGCGAGTCCTGCCAGCGTCACCCGCGCCTGCTCCACAGACGCGCCCGACTGCAATCGACCCTTCACGAAGACCCAATGGCTGCCGCGAGATTCCAGCCGGTCGTCACCAACCGGTTGCAGCTCGTTGGCCATCATCATGGGCACAAAGAGCTCGGGGTCGAAACCCCTCATGTCGCCTGTAAAGGTCTCCGGTGCAACGCCGACGATGCTGTAGGCGATGCCGTTGATGCGGACCTCCTGGCCGACGACATCGGTGGAGCCCCCGTAGGCATCCCTCCAGTACTGGTGGCCGAGCACGACCACGGCGTGCGCACCAGGAGCCATGTCATCCTCCCGACCCAGCAGCCGGCCGATTCCTGGCTCGATTCCCAGGAGCGAGAAATAGCTTCCCGTGACCATCTCCGCGGTGAGCACCTCGATCCCTTCTCCGGAATCGACCGACACGAAGGCGAAGCCTGCGCCGGCCACCTCGGCGAAGGCCTCGGCATTCAGGTCGCGAAGGTCTCTGAAGTCGGGGTAGGAGAAGATGTTGTAGTTGAACTCCGGCATCGAGATGTAGATCTCGACCAACTCCTCAGGGGCCGTGTAGGGCGCCTCTCTGAGGAGCACGGCGTTCACCAAGCTGAAGATGGCGGTGTTTGCGCCGATTCCCAGCGCCAGGGAGAGGATCGCGGTGGCGGCGAATCCGGGGCTCTGGGCCAGGCGTCGAACCGCGTACCGCAGGTTGCGCCACAGCCTCCATGCGAGCTCGCCGAAACGTTCGCCGGTGGTCAGATTGGATGCGGACCCCAGACGGGTCCCGACCAGGGCGTCGCCCGATGCCATGCTCGGCTCGCTCTTCGTTTTCGCAATCAAACGAGCGGCGCGCTGCTCGTCACCGAAGCTCTCAATCAGCTCGGCAGGCTCGCGTCCAGCCGCCAGTCCGTCTTCGAAGTGGGCCACCAACTCGCGAACCACGTCGAGCTGGCGCTCGCCATCGAGACCACTCTGCTCGGCAATGGCAACAATGCGTGCCTGGACATCCGATGGGAGATCCGATGCAGCGAGGAGCTTCTTGGCATCTTCTGTCATCTCGATCAACTCCTGTTCCTCAAACTTTGCTCGGAGTGTGTCCGGCCAATCCGAGCTCCTCCATCGCGCCGACCAGAGCTGCCCACTGGCGCTGCCGCGTAAGAAGCCAGGCCCGCCCCTTCGAGGTCAGACCGTAGTATTTCCTTCGACGCCCCGACTCCGACTCGGCCCATTTGCCGCGAATCAGACCCTTGGCCTCGAGGTTGTAGAGCAGCGGGTAGAGGGTTGATTGCCCCATCGCCAGCACCCCGCCCGTCTCCTCGGAGAGAGCCTCGACCAGCTCGTAGCCATACATCTCCCGCTGGTCGAGCAGCCGCGTCACGGCGATCGGCCCGGCCCCCCTCATCAGCTCTCGTTCGATCTTCATCAACCTCTCCCTCGTTCCGAGCCCGCATACACATGTTCACGCATACTATGTGTGACAAGGTATAGATACGCGTGACATGGGGGGAGGTTTCACTCTGGGGTCTTTTGCTGTCGGTTTCCCGCAACTACTATCGGATTCCAATTGGCTGGAGCCTGGCCCTCTCGGCGGCTCGCGGCTGTGCGCCTGACCAATCTCGTTTCGCACATCGAACCCTGGAGATTGAAATGCTAGGAATTGACCCTGACGTCCTGGTCTCGCTCGCTTTGAACTACGGCATCAAGATCGCCGGCGCACTGACACTGCTGTTCTTCGCCTGGGTGATCGCCGCCTGGACGGGCCGTCTGGTAAACCGGCGCCTAGAGCGTGCCGAGTTCGACCTCACCCTGACGCGCTTCTTTGCCAACATGACCCGCTACGCCATCCTGGTGATGGCATTGCTGGCATGTCTCGGTGTCTTCGGCGTCCAGACCACCAGCTTCGCCGCTGTGATTGGTGCGGCCGGTCTTGCGGTCGGCTTGGCGCTGCAGGGAACACTGTCGAACTTTGCCGCCGGAGTCATGCTGCTCATCTTCCGGCCCTTCATGATCGGCGATGTCGTCGAGGCCAGTGGCATCCGCGGCAAGATCACCGCAATCGAGCTTTTTACTACCACATTCGACACTCCCGACAATCGACGCTTCATCGTCCCCAATTCACTCATCTTCGGAGCGACGATCGAGAACGTCACCTACCACCCGACCCGCAGAGTCGATGTCAGCGTCGGCGCCGACTATGGCGCCGACATCGACGCCAGCCGCGCGGTCTTGGAGAAAGCTGCAGCGAGCGTGCCCGGCCGCATCGACGATCCCGCGCCGCAGATCTTCCTCCAGCAGCTCGGGGGCTCGTCCGTGGATTGGCAAGTGCGGGTGTGGTGCGACACCGACGCCTACTGGGATGTTTACCAGGCAACAGTTCGCGCGGTGAAGCGTGAAATGGACGCGGCCGGCATCGGTATCCCTTTCCCGCAAATGGATGTTCACCTCGACGGCACGCTGCAGTCCGGATGAGGAGACAACTACCCGCCGGCGCCGAGCGCGAACAGAGTGAGAAGCAGCGAGACGAGGCGCCAGGTCCAGCGTAGCAGGAGACTCACGGCTCGATCCCTTTCCTCACGGGGGCGAGCTCGATGCCGAGGAACTGCCTGCGCAGGTCGAGCTGAGTGACGACCAAGAGGACGGCCGAGAGGACCCAGTAGGCCGACGTGCTGAGCGGAAGGGCATCCGCCAATGGCCCGGGGAAGGATCGCGCCATGATCCTGTCGGCCGTCGCCCAACGCGACATGTGCACGAGGAACGGCACGCCGACAAGCAACAGCCCGAGCCACAAACGAGGCATCGTGAGGTACCGTATCCTCCATGCCCGCAGTGTCGGCGGCGGCGTGGCGTATCGTGCCATCGACGCGGACAGAACGAGCCACCAGGCGAGGATGTAGTAGGCGACTCCCGCTACGGCCGAGCTCGTCGAGGGCCCGCCGCCGAGATTGATCGAGGGTAGGACGAACGCCGAGACCCAGGCAGCCAGCGCGAGCAGAATCAGGCCCGGAAGCATGCCGTGCCAGAAGAATCGACTTCGCTCGAGGGGCAGGTAGGCTGCTCGAGAAACGCCATTCAGGCAACGCAGGAACCAGGCTGCGTGCAGGGCAACCAGGGCCAAGAGCAGGCCGAACGCCGAAAGCGATAGCAGGAAGACGTTGATGACGACCGCCAGCATGAGAACAAAGGAAAGCTGGGCCTTCGACAGCACCCGATCCGGGCGCAGGAGCCGGTCGGTGCGCAGCCATTCGCCAACAAGGGGCACGCGCTCGAGGAAGCCGACCACAGATGCGGAGGCCTCGCTGATCCACTTCCCGGCCCCCTCGCCACGAACCGGAATCTGGTAGCTCAGCGGCAACCTCCGGGAGGTCGTAACCAGCAGCGCGAGCGACAACAGCAGGGAGATCACTCCCGGCCACGGGGTTTTCAGCCCGATGCGCGCATACACCCATACGATCCCCGCCAGAAGCGGAATGAAGATGCCGATGGGCATTCCCCACTTGTACGTCCGCACCCGAGCGCTGTGATAGACGAAGGGCACCAGCAGGATCGTGCTGACGGCGTTGAAGGCCAGCACGATCTGCACCGGCTGCAGGGCGGGCTCGTAGGTGAGCCAGAAGGCAAGACAGGCGAACATTGCGCCGCCGGTTATCGCCGCTTGCATGGCCAGCATGCGAGCCTTCCATAGATCCCAGGCGCGCAGCGGCAGCGCCAGGTGCATCGGCGTGGCGAGCTCCCACATGCGGCCGCCTCCGAAGTAGTTGGGAATGGCCAGGAGCAGCAGCCATAGCGTCCAGGCGAAGTGAGTCCTGCCGGGATCGAGGCTGTTGGGCCCGGTGCCGTGAGCGAAATCGATGCCGGCGGCTGTGCCCATGATGTATCCGAAGAGCGCGCCACATGCCCAGAAAAAGGGCGACATCAGAAAAGTCAGGTCGCGGCGCAACAGGCTACGTGTCACGAATTGCCTCCCAACAGCTCGACGAACAGCTCCTCCAGAGGCACCTGGGCAACGCTGGCGCCCTGCACGGCTAGCTCGCGTTCGAGCAAGGAGCGCACTTCCTCGGCGTTCCCCCTGAAGACACCTCGCAATGTCCCCTGGCGCTCCCGGATTCTGAGGCAAGCTGGTGAGGCGCTGATGGCGCCGATCTGCAGCCCCGCCTCGGCCGGCATGACCGCCACAGCGTAAGACTCGCGCAGGGTGTCGAGCTCCGCATCGATCAGTACATCGCGGTCGTGTAACAGCACGATTCGGTCGGCCATGCGCTCGACGTCCGACATGTAGTGCGAGGAAAAGAGAATCGAGGTGCCACCATCGCTGAGAAGATCGATCGATGTTTCGAGAAATTCCCGCCGTGCGGCCGGGTCGAGCCCGCCGGCGGGCTCATCGAGGATCAGCAACTCGGGGCGGTGCGCCACGGCACAGAGCAGAGCGACCTGGCGAGCCTCACCCTTGCTGAGCGCCTTCACCCGGGCCCGATCCGAGAAGTTGAAACGCTGCCGTAGCTGGCCTTCGAGCTCAGTGTCCCAGCCAGGATAAAGGTCGCGATGCAGGCCAATGACCTGCTTGACGCGCATCGCAGGCGGCAGTATTTGGTCCTCCGAAACGAACCCGACGCGACGCTTCATCTCCACGGCATCTTTTTCTGGATCGAGGCCCAGCACCCGTACGCGGCCGGACTGCGCCCGCAACATACCCATGGCGATGTGGATCAGCGTCGTCTTGCCGGCGCCGTTCTTGCCCAGCAGGCCGACGACCTGGCCCTTTTCAACCGAGAAGGTGGCCCCGGAGAGAACTTCTTGACCATGCCCATAGGAGCGGTGAATGTCGCGAAACTCGAGCACGCTCATGGCTTCATGTCCTCCCAGATCTCCTCCAACAATCCGGTTACATCATCGTACGGAACGCCGCTCAGGCGGGCCTGTGTCAACAGCCGCCGGGCAGCGTCGCGCAGGCGCTCGCGAGCTTCGGCCGGTCGCAGAACCGGCGGCTCCTCGCTGATGAACGTGCCGCGACCCCGTTGTGTGTGGATCAGACCCTCGCTTTCGAGCTCGTCGTAGGCCTTCTTCACCGTCAGAGGAGCGATGACGAGCTGGGCCGCCAGCTCGCGGTGGGAGGCCAGCTTGTCTCCGGGCTTCATGTGTCCTCCAACGATGGCGTCGGTGATCTGCCGCATGATTTGCCGGTAGATCGGTAGCTCGTCGCCGGGATTGATCTGTAGCTGCATGTCAGAAATTCCGCTTCTGGCCGTTCACCGGGCGATCAACTTGGACCTCTGGAAGCGAGCCATCGCCGCCGCCAGAAGTAGAACATTGAGAACGAGAAGCACCAGGATGATTGTCAACGCCACTCTGACGAAATCCACCGAGTCCAGCCCCTGGCGCATCCCCGCCCGCCAAGCTGGCTGGCTCAACACCACGACGCCCAAGATTTGCAGTGCTACGCCTGGCAGCATCAGTGCGGTAACGAGGGTCTGGGTCGCACCCTGCACTGTCGCCGCACGCAACGAAACCAACACTCCCGCCAGAGCGATCATCGAGGCGCTCAGGAAGCTCATGACCACGGCCGGGAACAGAATCCGCGGCGCGTACATGAGGGGGGCCTGATCCCAGTGCACCACATTGGCCGTCACCAACCCGACTGTCAGAGCCAGCATGACCACGCCCCAGCCGTATCCAATAGCGACGAACAGCTTCCCCAGGATGATGGCTGGATCCGGGAGTCGAGTCGCAAGAAGCGTCGGCAACGTGTGCCGCTCACGCTCTCCGGCAAACGAATCGGGAATCGTAGTGATCAAAAAGACCATCGAGAAGATCGTGCACATGATCGCCACGAAGGGACTCTCTACCCAGTCGGCGTCGGAGAAGGGACCATAGATCCCGATGAAGGCGAAAGGTATCAGCAGGTTGAGAATGCTGCGCCAGCGCCCGCCCGGCTGGCGGAGTTGGGTCCTACGTTCCTTCCATGCGACGGTCAGGATGTCGGTGAGCATTCTTCTTCCTCCATCATCGTCAGAAAAGCTTCTTCGAGGCTAGCCTGACCACGCCGCACCTCCTCGATCCGGGCGCCGGCTCCAACCAACAGACTGACGAGCTCCGCAGTGTCGGCATTCTCCTGGAGATGCACCGAAAGGTGTCCGTTCTGTTGTACGACGGACGTCACCGTCGGTTGCGAGCGCAGTCGGGCCAGAACCTGCTCGTTGAACGCACTGCCGAAGATCTCCACGTGTGGACCTCCAGCCCTTGCTCTGATCTCGTCGGGGTGGCCGACGGCCAGGAGCTCGCCGTTGCGAACCACGGCCACACGATCGCAGAGCCTTTCTGCCTCGGCCATGTTGTGGGTGGTGAGGAAGACGGTGGCTCCTTCGTTCACAACCAGGTTGGCGAGGTCGTCACGTAGGGCAGAGGCTGCAACCACGTCCAAGCCCGCTGTTGGCTCGTCCAGGAAGACCACCGACGGCCGGTGCATGAGTGCCCTGGCCACAGCGAGCTTCTGCTGCATGCCTCGGCTCCAGGTGCCGGAGCGCTCGGAGCGCCGCTCCCAAAGTCCCATCTGCTCGAGCAACTCGCGGATACGTCCCTCGCGCAGACCCATGGGCATGCGATAGATACGCCCGAAGTACTCGAGATTCTCCTCCGCGCTCATCTGATCGTAGATGCCGGCATGTTCCAGGAGAGCCCCGGTGTGGGCCCGCAACTCGTCCGCCTGGCTCTCCACGTCGAAACCGAGGACCTCGGCCCGACCTGCCGTCGGGGCGAGCAATCCGAGCAACAGGTTGATCGTGGTCGTCTTCCCCGAGCCGTTGGGACCGAGAAACCCGAAGATGATCCCGGACGGCACCTCGAGGTCGAGATTCTTCACGGCATGGACGGAGCCGAAATATTTGCTGAGGCCATCGGCTCGAATCGCTGTCTCACTCATTGTCCGCTGCCTCTCACGCTTCCTGTGGGCCTTCCGTGTCCTAGTGATATATACATATATATCACCTGTTCACTGAATACGCAACCAGAAGATTCGACCTATTGCGATCAGGAGGTCCGTGCGGCTTCTGAGTGTGTCGATTTCCGGAGCTCGTGCGTCTAATAGGTAGATGCGCACCAGATCACCGGTCGTGTCCCGTCCTCGGACGGGGTATATCTCGGCAACCCCTGGGCCGCGTGCGACCACAGCGACGGAGGTCGAGATGAACGGCGACGGAAATCGTGCCTATAAGCTCGCCTGGGCGGGCGCTCTCGTTATCCACTTCCTGCTTTTCGTCGTGGTATTCCCCGAGACCAGCAGATCCCTAGATGTCGGGCCAGACCGGCCGACTGTGGTTATCAAGAAGTACCGGCCGCCGCGGCCACCGGTCGACAAGCCGGCCACCAAGGTGATCAAGCGCCGAGCCACAGCGGTGCCGATCCCGGACCCGACTCCCGACGAACCGGAGCCGATCGTCGTCGAAGAGGAGATCATCTACGACCAACCGATCGACAGGGGCCCCGAGACCGATTTTGTTGTCAGCGAGCCAGCAGGGCCACCACCACCGAAGGCTGAGCCGGTCGGCCCCGTGCGCGCAGGCATTGAAGTCGAGAGCCCTGAGCTGGTCCATCGGGCCGCGCCTGTCTACCCCGAGCTGGCTCGACGGGCACACATGGAGTGCACCGTCATCCTCGAGGCGACGATTGCCACTGACGGAACGGTCGCCGACGCCACGGTACTGCGCGGCTGCGGCATGGGCTTCGACAAGGCGGCGCTCGAGGCGGTGTCTCAGTGGATATTCCGGCCGAGCTTCTACAGAGGCAAGGCGGTTCCCGTGACTCTCACGACCACGGTGATCTTCAGGCTCAAGTGAGAGCGATCGAGCGCCGGCATGGAAACACCCCGGGACCGTGCCCGCCGGCGCTTCGGAGCTCCGGGGCGGACCTGCACCCGCCCCGGGGCTCTCAGTACATGCAACCCTTGAGCCACACGTCCGACCAGCCGGCGGGGGCACATTCATCGGCGAGCAGGCGCTGGATTCTCAGGACCCGTTCTGCGTTGAGTTTGGGCTGCAGCCGAACATTGCGGCTATTGGGCGCAATGAGCATCGCCACCAAGGCAATGTACTCCTCCTCGCTCAACTCGTCGAAGGTCTTGCCGAAGTAGACGCGGGCACCTTGTGCGAACCCGACGATATCGTCTCCATCGGGGGCCCCCAGGTAGGCCTCGTTGATGAACAGACGGAGTTGGTCTTCCTTCGAAACGAGAGGATCGAGCGCAAAGCGGGCAATCAGGGACTGTTTGATCTTAGCGATCCCGGGCTTGAAGGGGTCGAAGTAGTGGATCTTCACCAGCCCTTGCGTGAGGGTCGTCCAACCCGCCCCCGGGGTCCGCAGATCCACGCCCTTGTGCTCGAAGAAGCGCGGATCCTGCACCTTCAGGAGAATCTCCAGTTGCCGCGGTGTCAGATCGTCGAGCTCGAGAGTCATCTGCTCTGACTGCAGAGCTTCGGCGATGATGGCTGGGGTGACGCGCAGCGCGCTCACCACGATCACCGAATAATAGACACATGGGGCGGCGACGACGACCAGGAGCGATACAATAACCAGCCGCCGCACGTGCTCAACTCCTCAACGAGTCGTAGATTGTCGAAATGAACTTCCTCGGCCTGCCGTTACGCACCCACCTGCTCCTGCTGCTCCTGCTGCTGGTCTTGGTGACTCTCTATACCTACCCGCTCATTCGCGAGCCAGGGGGACTACTTCCCGACCATCACGACTCGCGGGTATTCAGTTGGGTAATGGCGACAAACGCTGAGCGGCTGTTCAGCGAGCCAACAACTCTCTACCACGGCAATGTGCTCTACCCGCACGGCTCGACGGTAACCTATTCCGAGCTTCTGTTCGTACCCGGAATTGTATACACACCCGTATACCTGGCTACGCGTAATCCCGTACTGGCGTACAACCTGACGCTCCTCGTTTTCTGGGCCCTTTCGGGGTGGGCTCTTTTCGTTCTCGCCTTTTCGATGAGCCGAAGCCAGGGGGCAGCGCTCGTCGCGGCTCTGGCTTTCACCCTGTGCCCGTACCGTGTCGAGTACTACCTGGAATTTCAGTGCACCTGGCCCTGGGAATCCCTCTGGCTTTCTATGGGCTGCATGGCTTTCTCGTCACGCAGAAGTGGCGACCGTTGTGGATCGCGGTGGCCGGCTTCATGCTCACCGCCCTCAGCACCCTCTACTACGCCATCATTCTCGCCCTGGCGCTGGCCACGTTTGCTGTCGTCTATGCACTCGTACATTGGCGAGGGTGGAAATGGGAGACCCTTGGCAAAGTCGCGGTGGCCGGGGCAGTCCAGGCCGTGATCCTGGCTCCCTTTTTGTGGCCCTACGTACGCACGCGTTCCGAGCTCGGGTTCGAGCGTGTCCTCGCGCAGCAGCCGGTACGGCATTCTGCCGATATTCTGACCTACTGGGAGACACGCAGCACATGGCTCTACCAGTCGCCTTTCACAACCGATGCCGAGACGGTTCTCTTCATGGGCTTCGTGACGTCCGCCCTCGTCCTGCTGATGATCTCAGAGCTTCGGCGCGATCGATTGGCGATGGCCGTCGGAGTGCTGGGGCCGCTGGCAATCGGGGTCGCCTCGATCGGCATCACGCTGCTATGGCGGCCGGCACAGGGATCGCCGGGTTGGTATCTGCCGCTGGCGGGAACGCTATTCGCGCTGTTTTTCGGGGCCGCGGGCTTCGCCATGGAGGGCCGGCGACGCTGGCGGGAGGGAATCGCCCAGCGAGAGCTCACCACGCAGGAGTGGGTGCTGGCTCTTCTCTACTTGGTCTTCTTCTGCTTCGCGCTTTCGCTCGGCCCCGCGGTGCGGTTTGCCGGACAGCCGGTGGGTGAGGGTCTCTACGGATACGCCTACATTGTTCTGCCTTTCCTGCGAGCCATACGAGTGCTGACGCGCATCGGGGTCATCGTCGTTTTTGCCTTCAGCTTGCTGGCTGCCTTCGGCGCGGCACGCCTAGCGACACGATTCCAGAAGCGCGTCCCGGCGGTCGCCACCTATTCGGTGCTGAGCATCCTACTTCTCGTAGAGTTCTGGAGCGCACCTCTGGCTTACGCCCCCGCCCCCTGGCCGCCCGAGATGCCCGCGTATCAGCGACTCGCGCAGCTCGAAGAGGGCACGGCCGTCCTCGAGGTGCCTCTTTTCGCCGACAAAGAGGATGCCAATGAGATGCTTTCCTCGCTCTACTACCGGAAGTTCCTCGTCAATGGTGTGAGTGGCTTTGTGCCTCCGTTCACAGTGGGTTTGGCCCAGAACCTGAAAGAACCCATCGAGGTCTTTCCATCGGCACAGACGATCGCAATGATGAGGTCCATCTACCCTCTCCGCCATATCCTCGTTCATAGGGGAGCAATGACCAGGCCGGAGCGATTGAGGTGGGAGCGGCTCAGAGAATCGCCTCCGCCAAGCCTCCGGCTGCTCGGCACGTACGAGGCCAGCGACCTCTATGAGCTCCTCTCGACACCTGAGAGGGGAGAAGCTATCCGGCGGCAATTCAGCTTCGACTTTGTCCGACGCCACCCAGTCACAGAGGTGTCTCTGCGCCGGGCGTGGAGGGAGGACGCCGCTGCGGGCGGCGCCCCGGAGATCCGCGACGGCAGTGTCCGCTCCTTCGTGGAAGTGACGTTCAACGGAAGCCCGCTGGAGTCTTTCGAGCTGACGGATGATCTCCACGAAGCAACATGGCGGCTCGCTCCCCCCTTCCGACACGCTGCCGCCAATGAGCTCCACTTCTCCCATCACTATGAGCCCCCTCCGGTCAGCCCGGAGGATATTCGGTATCGCCTCGGAGAATCGGGACCCGCGCTGGAATTCGATCTTTTGGCGATGTCGGACACCTTGCACCCCGGATCGACCAGCTCGCTCATGGTCAACGGGCGCCGGACCACGCTCAAGCAACCCGGCTACAATCTCGCGGTTCTCGACCCAGAAACGGGCGAAGTGCTGTCGCGAGCCAGTTTCTCCACCGACCGTGATCCCCAGGCCTCGACGCAGCTCTTCTACTTCATCGAGGAGCTTCCCGTAGGCTCGATTGTGGTGGCCGCAACGAGCGGCAACGCCTCTACCCACCTCGGGGCTGAGGCGCGCCGGGCTCTGAGAGCATGTGGCTCTGCCCTTGACCTGAGCCAGAGCCCGGGCGCCGCGCACGTGATGATCGGCTACAAGGGGGCCGAACCCGGGAGTGTCCCCGAGCAAGTCGGCGGGCGGCTGGTACGAGTGGTGGTGGGTCAGGATCCGGAGCGCCTTACCATGGAGCTCGTCGACTTCGATATGGTGGAAGAAGAAGCTCGCAACTAGGAGGTCGTTTCGTGCGGCTACGCGAAGCCCGACAACCTCAACGCATGAGGCTCTTGAGCCTGGTGATGCTGGCCGGCCTGACGGCGCTTGTCCTTTGGGTGCTCTACCGGCTGCCCGACCATTTCGTCGAAGATATCGAGAATCTCCCGGCAAGAGCAGTGACGCGCTGGGTGCCACCGCAGAGCGGCGAGCTCCACCACCTCAATGAGCAGGAGCAGGCCGCCCTCTCCGGCCTCGCCGCCAACCTCAGCGCCCGAATCGTCTGGTCATCCAACCGCGACGGTAACCATGAGCTCTACCTGCTGGATGTCGGCCGCTTGCAGGAACAGAGACTCACCGACAACCCGAACGTCGACTTCTTCTCACGTTTTTCGCCCGACGGTGAGCGCATCGTTTTCACCCGCAGCCAGCGCGAGTGGGTGTCGTTCCGTGACACGGAGCCGTGGGATGTCTACTTGATCAACAGCGATGGCTCCGGCGAGCGACTCCTCGTTCGCCATGGCTACCACCCGACCTGGACGGCCGACGGGGAGGGGATCGTGTTCCTGCGTGGACAGGAAGTGATCCAGATCGACATCGAGTCAGGCGCGGAGACGCTGCTGTTCACCCCTCCTGGTGACTTCCCGGGCAGCTGGTTCGGTGATCCCGAGCTGTCTCCCGAGGGCGCCCGCATGGCCATGGGCATCGGCAACTACGCCGCCTCGGTCATAAATCTAGACACGCTCGAGGTGGTGCCGCTCGGCTCCGAACAGGGGTGCCAGACGACATGGACACCGGCGGGGGACTCCGTCGTATGGATCGAGACAGGGGGTAATGGCGGCACTCGGGTCGCCCGCACATGGGCTGACGGCTCCCGCGGCGACGTGCTCATGGATCTGCCCGGTCCCTACAGCCACGAGTACTTTCCACACTTGTCGGACGACGGCAGATGGTTAGTCTGGGGCGCCGCTGCCGAGGGGCACGAGCACGACCGGGCCGACTACGAGATCTTCGTGTGGCGCGTCGGATCGCCCTGGGAAGAGGCGATCCGGCTCACCTACTACAGTGGCAACGATCAGTGGCCGGACATCCACATCGACCCCTAGCCCGCTGGGGTGAAAGTGTGGTGGGGTCAGCCATTCTCTTAACGTACCTGTACAATTGGCGTATGCTCACCCGATCGGACTGACCCGTGAGGAGATCCCGAGCAGATCGTTTTCACCGGAGCAAGGCATGGAGTCGAGCGAGCGTCGTATCGACGATGTGGTGATTCTGAAGCTGGTGGGCCGACTTACGCTCGGCACCCAGAATCTTCAGGCACAGATCGCCGACCTACTCGAGCGCGGCCAGAGGTGGATCCTCATTGACATGAGCGACGTCCAGTACATGGACAGCACCAGTGTCGGGGATCTCGTGGTCAGCTTCACGACCGCCACCAGCCACGGCGGCAAGCTCAAGCTGCTCAACCTCCCTGACCGCATTCGCGAGCTGCTGGACATCCATCATCTCAGCAGCGTTTTCGAGGACTTCGACGCGGAAGACGAGGCTGTCGCCAGCTTCAATGAGGGCTAGTGCCCGCCTTCGGTTCGATCCGTCGGCCCCCTGTCCCACCACCAGAACGCCGGCAACTCCCTCTCGGTTGGCCACAGCTGGTTCAGCGTGTCGCCCTCATATAGCTCGCCGTTCTTCATCACGTAGCTGATGGTGCTGGTGTTGTGTATGTCCGCAAGAGGATCGGCGTTCAGAACGACCATGTCGGCCAGCTTGCCGACCTCGATGCTACCGAGGTCTTGATGGAAACCGATGATCTCCGCGCCATCGATCGTGGCTGCCCGCAGAATCTCTAGCGGGGTCATCCCGCCCATGCCGTAGGCCCACATTTCCCAGTGATAGCCGAGCCCCTGTAGCTCGCCGTGGCCGCCGACGCCAACGAGCCCCCCCGCCCGCTGGATCTTGGCCGCTTGAGCCGCTGCCTCATCGAAGGCGAACTCATCGTCGCGTACCCACACCCCACGACGCCGCGTCATCTCGTCGATGCGGTTGTGTGGGTAGAAGCGATTGAGCTTGGGATCGTCGTGCACTTCGGTGCGCGTGAAGAAGTATTCATCGGCGATCGGTGCCCCATACTGCACCAGCAACGTGGGCGTGTAGGCCGTGCGCGTTCGGGCATAGAGCTCGACGACATCTTTGTACAGAGGAAGCACGGGCAGCGTGTGCTCGTTGCCATGCATGCCGTCGATTGCATGCGTCAAGTCCATCTTCATGTCGGCCCCGCCCTCGGTCGTCGGAATGAGCTCGAGCTCCCTGGCGGCCATCACGACCCACTGGCGCTGCTTGCGATTGCCGACCATGTACGACTTGATGTTGCGGGTACGGTAATGCTGCTTGTAGCGTGTCAGATAGCGGAGCGTCTCCTCGTACGACTGAAAGTCGGTGTTGGAGAAGATCCCTACACCGGTCATGAAGGCTCGCTGGCCAATGCTCTGCCCCGTTTCGACCAAATCGCTGTAGGCGAAGTAATCGTTGGTCGAGGTCTGCACGTCGAGACCGGAGGTAACGCCGTAGGCGAGATTGGCAATCAGGCTCCAGTTCTGCGGCTCGAGCACATCGTGGGTGCGGAACTCCCAGTGCGCGTGCGTGTCGACGAAGCCTGGCACGATGTGCTTCCCCGTGAGGTCCATCTCGCGCGCGCCTGCCGGAATCTCTACCTGACCACTCGGTCCTACGGCGGCGATGCGGTTGTCGGTGATGATCACATCACCGTCCTCGATGATGACGTCGGCATTCTCGCCGGCCATCGTGATGATCGTGGCGTGACGCAGGGCTATCGTCCCTTCGGTCTTGGCGCGCGGAAACTCCATGACGACCTCGATCGATTCCACGGCCTCGTGGAGATCTAGCGGCTCCTGTTCCCTCGCAGCTGCCTCATCCTCGGCCTCGCTCGTGCTGGCCTCATCCTCTCCATCGCCGGGCGAATCCGGCGTAAAGTCGACACTGGCAAATGGCCGCTGGAAGAAAGTCGAGCCGATGGCCCAGGTCGCGGTGTCGCCGCCGTCCGCCCAGGCGAAGTAGTCGGCTCCGATATCGGTAATTCTCTGCGCCGGCACGGCGGGCCCACGAACGTTCACCGACGCGGCACTTCCCGTATAGGGTGGCACGGCGACCAGCCAGAGCTGGTTGTTCACCTTCGCCATTGCCCACTTGCCATCAGGTCGCATCAGAACCGTTTCAGCCGCCGGCGGCTGCGGCGAGCCGCCGCGCCCCGGCCCCGTGACCTTCAGGTGAACGCGCCGGTCCGTGCCGTCGTACCGCAGCGACATGAGTCCTTCTCGGGAGTAGACGTAGACTCGATCAGGATCGTCGGCGAAATGAGGAGCACCTAGTCCGCGGGCCGGGACGATCAACTCGACGTCGCCACCGTCAACCGGCAGCCACACGAGGTCCAATGGGATTCTCAAACCACCAAACTCGCTGAATGTCTGGTGGCGCTGGTACTCATTGCCACGCAATCCGACGATGCGCTCGCCGTCGGGGGAGAAGACGAGGTCGGCATAGAAGGCAGGATGCTCTGTGAGCTGCACGGGGTCGCCCGTTCCGTCGGCGAGAGTCTTCCAAATGTGGCCCCCGTCCATCGACCAGGTAACGTAGGCGATCCACTCTCCGTCAGGTGACCAGGCGGGCTTGAATTCCCATGCGTCGCCGGAGGTCAACCTGCGTGGCTCGCCGACGGCCTCACCGTCGCCGACATCCATCACGTAGATCTTCGTCAGCACAGAGAAGGCGAGGCGGTCGCCACTCGGTGAGAGGTGAGGATCCTGGATCAGCTTCGCCCGTACAGGTCCCTGCTCGACTTTGTAGGGAAACTCCAGGTCCGGTCCGATATCCAGGGAGACGTCGGCGGTGAACGGAACCTCGGTGACGTCGCCTGATTCGATATCGACCCGCTGGATCCTTCCGTCGAAGGAAATCACGATCTCCTGCCCATCCGGAGTAAACGCGAAGCCGGGAAGAACGTCACGGCTGGGCATGCCGCTGCCTTCCTGCTCATCCCTTTGTACAGGCCAGACCAGCCAGCGATCGGCGCCGGTCTCGAGATCCCGGATGCGCAGGCCCGTTTGCGTCTCGTAGCGGGTCGCGTAGACCAACTGACGCCCGTCGGGCGACAGCGCCGGCCGCATTCCACCGCCCTCAGCCTGGGTGATGACATCAACATCTCCGGTGCGCATGTCCATCCGGCCGATCTGCCAGCGTGGAAAACTCGCCCCGAACATGCTGCTCGCCCCTTGGGCGAAATAGAGAAACCGGCCATCGGGGGACATCGTTACTCCGAGGCGCGCGGGGCTGCCGCCGCCGCTGCCAGGCCCCCCGGGACCCGCGCCTGCCCCGCTGCCCTCCGGCGGAGCGCTCAGCGTGATGCCCGAGCCGCCGTCGATGTGGTACATGCGCAGCTCTGCCGACCGAGCGCGGCGCGAGACGATCACGTACTGGCTATCGGGTGTCCAGGTAGGCGACAGAATGATGTTCTGTTTCTCTGAGGAGAGTTTGCGCGGACCGCTGCCATCAATCTTGGCGATCCATAGATTGTCGGCACCGTCGCGGTCGCTGATGAAGGCGATCCACTCGCCGTCGGGGGAGACCACGGGCTGGCTGTCCCAGGCCATACCCTCGGTGATCCTCGTGGCGGCCCCGCCGCCGATCGGCACGGTGTAGAAATCGCCGAGAAGCTCGAAAACGACGGTCCCGCCGTCCGGCGTGAGTGAAAGAGAGATCCAGGTTCCTTCGTCTGTGGTGAACTCGAGCTTGCCCGCCGGCTCCAGCGGCAGCCCGGATTTCTTTCCGGTCGGCTTGCCGCTGTCATTTGACGGGTCCTGACTCCAGGCGGCGTCGGAGCCGGCAGAGATCATCAAGACACAAAGGGACAGCACCAGCAGGTGGACTCGGTATCTTCTCAATCGCATCGTCATCAACCTCCGAGAGAACGCCCGAACCGCCGGGTCATTCGTCGATCTTCTGAAAACATGCGTAGGTGAACTCTTGCGGATTGCCGCTCGGGGTCTCATGCGTCTCTCTGGCCCCGTGGATCAAGCGCAGGCCGGGGCCGAGCTCCGCAAGCAGACTCTCGGGCGAATAGCGGACGACATCGAGCCCACTGCACTGTGGCGGGCCGTCGAGGTCGAAGGTGGCGAAGATCGCGTGACCGCCGAGCCGCAGCGCCGACTTCATCGTCGCCTTGTATCGCTCCCGGCTCTCCTGCTCCGTCAAGAAGTGGAATACGGCACGATCGTGCCAGAGGCTGAAGCGCGCGGGCGGCAATGGGACCCTCCTCACGTCGGCCTCGATCCAGTGCACGTCGGCCGCGCGATCTCCTAGCCTCTCTTTCACCCGTTTCAGCGCCGGCGCGGCGATGTCGAGTACCGTCACGTCGGAGTAGCCGGCGTCCACCAGATCGTCCACAAAGGTCGAGGTGCCCCCGCCCACATCGATGATCCCAGCCTCCTTCTCGACTCCCGTCACCGGCAGCAGCGCCAAGGACATTTCGAGACGGGGTTGGTACCAGGACTCCTCCTGGCTCGCCTTCTGCAGGAATTCCTTTTCCCAGTGCGATTTGGGATCAATCCGCTTGGATTCACTCACGAGAGAAACCTCCCGCATTCTAGAGAATGGGACGATAGCTGATGAGGCCCATCTGACTGCTCACCTCCAGCGCCAGGATTCGCCCATCCTCGCCGAGCCAAAGCTTGGATTCATAGTTGGCGCTGGTGGAGCTCCAATCCATCTCGAAAACGCGCGCTGTGACAACGCCGGATGCGGAATCGACATCTTCGTCCGCGACGCGAGCTATCGTGATGGAGTAGTTGACCAGGGAGAAATTCGGCCCCCACTCCAGCGTCTTGCTGGAGACCTCGGTGGATTCATCGACTCCCAGTGATTCGAGCCGCCCGACGATCTGCAGAATGGTCGCTAGCATCGAGCTGCCGCAGAGGGTGTTGTCGGCGACGGGCTCGCGTAGATCCACAGGCTCGCCCGAGCCAAGCGTGCCCGAGACTACGACCAGGCCACTTTCCATCTCGACCGTGAGGCTGTCCTCTCCCAGAGACGTGATGCGTTGGAGAGTCAGGCCCCGACAGGCGCCCGCGGAATCGAGCTCCAACCTCTCGAGTGTCATGGCGTCGTTGGGCGGATCCACCACGCTCTGCGCCACGATCGCGGCGCTGCCGTCAATGGTCTCGACAGCCACACGCTCAGCACCCACGGGAACGTCGTTGTAGGCCATCTCGAAGATCTCTTCGTAGCTACGTGTCCCCTCGGAAGGCAGAGGCTCGAGAGCGGCAAAGCGATCCTTCGGCGCCTCATATGATGCGGCCAGGTCTTCGAGCCCGGACCGCAACTTCGCCTCCGACAACCATCTGCCGCGCACGACGATGCCCGCCCGCCCATTGACGTTGCCAACGTCATCGAGCGGATTTGCGTCCAGGAGAATCATGTCGGCGCGCTTCCCGACTTCTAGCGTGCCCCACTCATCCAGGTCTCCGAGGAATTCCGCCCCGTCGCGGGTGCCGGCCCGGATCGCTTCGTAGGGAGTCAGACCCGCTGCCACCAGGTTCGCTAGCTCCTCGTGGATCGAAAAACCGGGCACGACGAAGGGGTTGGGCGTGTCGGTGCCCAGAAGGAGACGGGCGCCTGCTTCATGAAGCGCTTCTGCGCGATGGAGTCGAAGGTCGTTCCAGCGACGCATCAGGCGGATCTCATCGTCGGACAGTCCGTCGTAGTAGAAGGTCGTGGAAGGATCCCAGGTCGCTCTGGTCAGGGGATCGACGTACCTCATTTCCGGCCGGCTGAATACCTCTTCAGCCTCGTCGGACGGGATCTCCTGGAAGACGACGATTGTGGGCACGTTCCATACTCCAGCGTCCCTCGTCGCCTCCGCGTACGCGATGAGCTTGGCGTCGTCGTACAGGTCGGAAAACGCCACTTCACCTGATTGAATCTGCTTCAG
>CALAKE010000725.1 GCA_937922775.1 uncultured bacterium
CCGTGGTCACACCTACTCCCGACATGGCGACCCAGACGATCCTCGCCATCCCTATGCTGCTCCTCTATCTGTTGGGCATCGTGATTGCCTGGGTTGTACAACCACGCAACTAGCCTGGGCTGTCCTATTCGGCGAGGTCGCTCGAGCGCAACAACTTCATTGGGCAAGAAGAAGGGAGGGACCGGCCGAGGCCAGTCCCTCCCCGAATCTGACGGTGGCATCTCAGAGACGACTGCGTCCTCCCGAGTGCCCGCGCCGGAATGGGTTGCGCTCTAGAATCCGCCCATGCCGCCCATGCCGCCCATGCCGCCCATGCCGCCCATGCCACCTGGGGGCATCCCCGCGGCAGCCGGATCGATGGCCTTCTTCTTCTCTGGAATCTCGGCGATCATCGCCTCGGTCGTGAGCAGCAGGCCTGCAACCGACGCAGCGTTCTGCAATGCAGCGCGGGTTACTTTCGCCGGATCGATGACGCCAGCCTTGACGAGATCCTCGTACTCACCGGTCTCGACGTTGAAGCCCTTCGCACCCTTGAGATCCTTGACCTTCTGAACAACGATCGACCCCTCGAGCCCGGCATTCGCGGCCAGGCAACGAAGGGGCGCCTCGAGCGCCTTCAGGACAATCTCGGAACCCACCTTCTCGTCCCCCTCGATGTCGAGGGCTTCGATCTTTGCCAGGCTGCGCAGCAACGCAACGCCGCCGCCGGGAACCACGCCCTCTTCAACCGCTGCGCGGGTCGCGTGCATGGCGTCCTCGACGCGTGCCTTCTTCTCCTTCATTTCGGTCTCGGTCGCAGCACCCACGTTGATCACCGCGACACCGCCGGCGAGCTTCGCCAGACGCTCCTCGAGCTTCTCCCTGTCGTAGTCCGAGGAGGTACCCTCGATCTGCGTGCGGATCTGGTCGATGCGGCCCTTGATGTCGGAGGCGGTACCGGCGCCCTCCACGATCGTGGTGTTGTCCTTGCTGATGACGACCTTCTTGGCCGAGCCGAGGTCTTCGATTTTGACGTTCTCGAGCTTGATGCCGAGATCCTCGGTGATGTAGTTGCCCTTGGTGAGCACTGCGATGTCCTGCAGCATGGCCTTGCGACGATCGCCGTAGCCTGGGGCCTTCACAGCGCAGCCCTTGAGGGTTCCACGAATCTTGTTGACCACCATCGTAGCGAGAGCTTCGCCATCTACATCCTCAGCGAGGATCAACAAAGGCCGGCCGGCGCGAGCCACCTGCTCGAGTAGCGGCAACAGGTCGTTGAGAGCCGAGATCTTCTTCTCATGGATGAGAATGAATGGCTCGTCGAGCTCGACCTCCATGCTCTCGGGGTCGGTGACGAAGTACGGCGAGAGGTAGCCACGATCGAACTGCATTCCCTCGACAATCTCGAGGGAAGAGTCCATCGACTTGGCTTCCTCGACCGTGATGACACCATCGCGGCCAACCATCTCCATCGCCTCGGCGATCATCGACCCGATCTCGGTGTCTCCGTTGGCCGAGATCGTGGCCACCTGCATGATCTCCTCTTTGCCCTGGATGCGCTTCGAAAGCTTGCCGATACCTTCGACGACGACCCCGACTGCCTGGTCGATGCCCCGCTTGAGACCCATCGGATTGGCGCCAGCCACTACGTTCTTGACGCCCTCGCGGTAGATCGCCTCGGCGAGAATCGTCGCCGTGGTCGTGCCGTCGCCCGCGACATCCGAGGTCTTGCTGGCCACCTCGCGAACCATCTTGGCGCCAAGATCGTTCAGGTTGTCGGGAAGCTCGATCTCTTTGGCAACCGTGACACCATCCTTGGTAATCACCGGACTGCCCCAAGACTTGCCCAGCACGACATTGCGGCCCCGAGGGCCAAGCGTCACCTTCACGGCATCAGCGAGTTGGCTGACGCCCTCGAGCAGCTTGTGGCGTGCATCTTCGTGATAGAGAACCTGCTTTGCCATCTTTGGAATCCTCCGTGAGCTACTTGCCCAAGACAGCGAGCACGTCGTCTTCACGCATAATCACGTGGTCGACTCCGTCGATCTTCACGTCGCTGCCACCATACTTCGAAATCAGTACCCGATCACCGACTCCCACCTCGAGCGGAAGTCTCTCGCCCTCATCGTTGCGCCGGCCGTCGCCAACAGCGACAACAACTGCCTCGAGGGGCTTTTCCTGCGCCGTGTCCGGGATGATGATCCCACCGCGAACAACCTCTTCGGCCTCGAGCCGACGCAGCAGGATGCGATCTGCCAATGGCTTCACGTTGGCCATCAGTACAACCCTCCGTCTTGATTCTCTGGTGAACAGAAGCATTCGCCGACGTCATCCACTCGCTCATGCGCATCCGCGCGCCATTACGTGCACGCTGATCGGTATGCAGGGCGAGCAACCCCGTACGCAGGGGCCGAACGCGGCGTGAGGGAAAAAGCAAACCTTCGGCTCAATGGTCAGAACCTGAGCCTTTCTCGTGCAGATAATATTAGCGGCGTGACAATTGGTTGTCAAGCAAGTCAGGCAAGCACTGCGCTAGGTACCCGCGGGTCGGAAGTCCTCCAGGACCAGTTGGGGACTATTCCGCCCTCGCCAGCGATGCATTTGTAAGCTGGCCACGGCATCGATCCTCCGACAGTCAGCGAGAAGGGGGGCGACTCGCCCCTGACGCCAGGCGATGGCCTCGATGTCTCCACTGGAGGTCGAGAGCTTCATCTTCAGGTGCGCCCCATTGATGACGACGACCTTTCCGGCGATCTCCAGGTCCGAGCAAATGAAGCGAGGTTCGCGGTTGCCTGCCCCGAACGGCGCCAAGCGACCCAACTCGAGCGCCAGGTCGCGCAACGAGACATCGGCGGGCAGCTCAGCATCACATTCGAGACTCTCCGTTCTCCGCAGCGCATCCTCCAGGGGTCCTCGTCCGGTCGCGGACAGGGCTTCTCGAAAAGCGTTGATGTTCTGAGTCTTGAGGCGCAAGCCAGCCGCCTGCTGGTGCCCGCCGAACTCGTCGACATGCTCGCTCACCTCACGCAAGGCAGCGAGAATATCAAAGCCCGCGATCGACCGAGCAGAGCCATGCGCCTCGTCGCCTTCGAAGCTGATCACGACCGCGGGCCTCCGCCAATGCTCGACGAGCCGACTGGCCACGATACCGATGACGCCACGGTGCCAACGATCGCCGGCGGCCACCACGAGGGCATCCTCAGGTGACGGCTCCTGCTGAAGAGCCGCCTGTAGGATCTCTTCACCTAGCTCCTGCCGTTTTCCATTCAGTTTGTGCAGGCGCTTGGCCAATTGCCGAGCGCGACCAGGATCGCCGGTGAGGAACATCTCGACCGCAATACCCGCATCGTCGATCCGGCCAGCCGCATTGATGCGGGGGGCAAGACGGAAAGCCACGTCGGTCGTCGTCACAGCCGAACGCCCCACCCCGGAGACATCCATCAACGCGAGCAAGCCCGGGTTCACCGTGTCCTTGAGCGACTTGAGGCCGTTGTAGGTGATGATGCGGTTCTCTCCCTTGAGAGGCGCGAGATCTGCCACGGTTCCAATCGCGACCAGCTTCAGAAGCGCCGTGCCTCTGCGGCCGCTGTTGTGGCGCTGGAGAACTCCGCGGCCGAGCTTGAATGCCACGCCGACGGCAGCGAGATCGGAATCGGGATATCCGGAGTCGGGCAGACACGGGTCCAACACCGCCAGGGCGTCTGGGATCTCCACACCCGGCTGATGGTGATCGGCGATAATGAGGTCGATACCAAGCTGTCGTGCCCGTTCGGCAGCCGGGTGGGCGGTGATACCGCAATCGACCGATATCAGCACTTTGGCGCCTGCCTCATGCGCTCGATCGACGCTACTCGGGCTCAGGCCGTAGCCCTCGCGTAGGCGGTGCGAAACGCTGTAGCCGACGTCTCCTCCCAGAGAACGCAAGCAGGTAGCCAGAACAACGGTGGCCGTGACGCCATCAACGTCATAGTCCCCGTGAACAAAGATGCGTTCGTTCCGATCGAGCGCCGCAAGGAGGCGATCTACGGCTGCCTCCATTTGGACGAACTCGAAGGGGGAGTGGAGCCCGTCGAGCGAAGGGTGCAGGTAGGCATGCACTTCCTCGCTCTCGGTGATCCCCCGGCCCGCCAGCACTCGCGCCGTGGTCGAGGAGAGGCCGAAGCCCGATTCGATGGTGCTGGTGACCTTCGGATCGGTCGGTCGGAGCTCCCAAGCGCGGTGCGGAAGCGGCCACTCTGAATCGGACACGACCGCTGCCGCCACTCCCTACTCCTTGTCGGAGTATGCAGCGAGCGCACCCATCGCGCGGAACTTCTCGTAGCGCTGCTCCAAAAGCGAGTCGATGTCCATTGCGGTCAACTCGTCGAGCTGCTGCTCGAGCACAGCCCCGAGGTTGTGGGAGATTGCCTGCGGATCGTTGTGAGCGCCGCCCAGGGGCTCGGGGATGATCTCGTCGA
>CALAKE010000726.1 GCA_937922775.1 uncultured bacterium
GAAGTACTGCGGCATACTGGTGCCCGGCATGATGGCCTGAGGATCGGCAATCCAGTCCTGCAGCCACTCGAAGCGCAAACGGTTCGCCGCGAGCGCCATGTCCGGACCCCATTGTGAAGGATCGGTGGCTGGAGTAACTCCTGCGCGCACATGACAGCGGAAGCACCGCAGGATGTCGTCTGAAGCCAGGCGATTGCCCGCGCCCACCATTTCGGCTGGATATGAGTGTGCCAGGGTGAATTTCTCATCGAAGGGGTACGAAGCATCATCGACCGCGGCGAAGTACTGCGTGATCGCGTTGAGCTCGTCATCATTGAACTCGTAGCTCGGCATGCGCACGTTGAGCCAGGGACGAATGGTCTCGGGGGCGCTGAGGAAGCGGTAGAGCCAGTCAGGCTGCACCTTGGCCCCCTCGGTGCGCAGATTCGGGGGCGCGAACGCCAGCGCCGCCGGTCGCGTTCTGCCCTCCGCCATGCCCTGCTGCGCGATGACATTTCGGATCGCGCCGCCTCGCTCCTCGAGGACGTGGCAACTGCGGCAGTTGTATTCGTGCGCGAGCTGCCTGCCTGCTTCGATGGCCTCGCGGCGTGGGGTCTTCTCAGGCTTCTTGCTGTCGGGGATCTCCTCGTCGGTATAGCCGAGGATGGCCGTTGTGACGGCTTCGATCTCCTCACTCTCGAGCAAATAGTTGGGCATGCGCGTGAGCTCTTGCGGCGCCTTCACCTTTCCCCGGTCATAGCTTCGCGGGGCGAGTAATTTCTGCTCCAAGAAGGACCGTCGCTCATGCGGGAGGTCGAGCAGCCCGAAATCGAGCTGCGCAACCGACTTGCTTCCCCATTCCGAGAGCTCCGTGCCGATGCGACCGCTCCCGGTAAACCCGGGTATGGTGTGACAGCCGGCGCAGCCGTAGCGAGAGATGAGCTGCTGGCCCAGGAATAGCCGCTTCTCATGACTGTCCATCGCGGCCAATCGCGCTTCGGCGTCGGCGGTGCTGAGCTGGTTGCGAAGATACTCGAGCACCACCTCGTCGCGCCGCTCCTCATCGACCTGCGGCACAGCGAGGTCTTCCCAGTCGGCCTTACGTAGGCTCATCAAGTACGAGGTGAGATCGGCGGCCTCCGAGTCGGTCAGACGGAGGCTCGGCATCACGGTCTCATCCCAGTAGTGCTTCGGGTTCTGTACCCAGGTGTAGAGCCAGTCCTCATTGACCTTGCTACCGATGCCGTAAAGGTTGGGGCCGCGATAGCGATACCCGGTATAGCGGGGCTCCTCAGAGGGGAAGCCTTCCGAGCCGGGTTCCTCGGCGATGTGGCAGCCCTGGCATCCGACAGTCTCGAAGATCTGCAGGCCGCGGGCCACGTCTCCGCCGCGGGACGGCGAGTCGAGATCGATGGCCGTGGAGTTATCGAAGATATACGCCACCATCGAGTCGGCCTCGACGACATTTCGGACCTGCCAGTACTCATCGGAGTTGTTTTCGTTGCCGAAGAACCGCGGCATCGGCGTATTCGGACGAAACTCCTTCGGGTCCTTGACCCATCCATAGGCCCACTCTGACGTGGTCTTGACGCCGATATGATTGAGACTCGGGCCCGGCTTGCGAGCCTCCTCGAAACGCTCTAGCGCATGGCAGCCGTAGCAGCCCAGGGTTTCGACCAGCTCGAGACCGTACTCGAGGGCTGGGGCGTCAGGCAGCCAGGTGTCGTCCATGTGGCATTTCAGGCAGGATGCTTCCGTCTCATAGGAGGGCCGCATCGGCCACTCCCACAAGTGGGTGGGCTTCCAGCCGTGCTCCTCGACCCAGCGGTGCTCCTCACTCTCGTTGTCCGGCGTGTGGACAGTAGAAACGAACGAGGTGCCACGGTCCTTTCCCAAATGGCAGCTCGAGCAGCCGAACTCACCCATTGGATGAGGAGAGGTGTCGGCGACAAAGAGATCGAGGCGAGGATGCGCGGCGAACGGCTGCTGTTGACCTTCCATGGCGGGGCTGGCGATACCCAGATGACAGGTCTCACAGCGATCCACACGTGGGGCATCAGCGAAGTTCAGGTCCACGGGAATGTTTTCGATGACGGCCTGCCTGATCCGCAAGGACGGATTCAATGCGTCGAGCATCGGTGCGTTGCGTATCGAGTACACGAGGCCGAAGCGCAAATCGTCGAGCCGATCCTCCAGGCGATCGATCTCACGCTCCATTGTGGCCAGCGCGCCCAACGCCGCGTCCAAGTCGGCGCGCATCGTGCTGATCTCGCCCTGGATGCGGTCACGTTCAGCCGTCACTTCCTCGAGGCGTGCCCCGGTTGCCTCTACCTCGGCCGCGGCCTCGTCCATGCGCGAGCGCTGGCGCTCGGCCTCGCCGCCGCTCTTGTGGGCGGCCTCTTCATACTCGAAGCGGCGGGCATCATAGGTCGAGCGGGCGAAACGCGACTGCTGGTCGGCCTGCACCAGGGTCTTTTCCGCCGTCACCAGCTCGTCCTCGAGCGCAGAGAACGCCTCCTGCTGCGCTGCCAGCGCCTGTTCCGCGGCGTCACGCTGCTGCTGCAGTCGAGTGAGCTCCTGCTGGTCGACCTGGGCCTGAACATCGGCAAGCTGCTGCTGCGTCACCTCGGTTTCGATAACGCGGAACTGGCGTTGATAAGACTTCCATTCGCGGGCGTAGTCGTCCCACACCATCCAGGCAACGCCGATCAATGTACCGATCGCCAGAATCGCAAAAAGGAAGTTCAGCTTGTCGATGTCGTAGTAGTAGACGCCCTTGCGCTTCTTAGCCATTCGCCTTCAATCTCAGATGTTGAAGAAGAACTCAGGTAACGCCACGAAGTACTTCAAATTGATCATCCAGCGCAGATACATCTTGATGGGAACGAAAACCATCATCAGGAACAGGAAGATGGCGATCCCATAGCGCACTGTGCCCATCTGGACATAGAACTTGTTGAACCATTTGCGAGCCAGAAAGACGGGAAGTGCGACGAAGTAGAGCAACATCAGGATGATGCCGAAGATCTCACGAACCAGCCAGAAACCGGGCAGGCCCACCCCGAGCAGGCGCGCCCAAATGTACTCCGACAGCTGCACGTTGGTCAGCGGCACGACCTTGTGGACATCCCAGTATTCGTAGGGGCCGTAGAAGTTCCAGTTCGGTCCGCGCAGAAAGGTCCCCTGGAACACCAGCAGAATCCACAGCACCAGGAATCCGAAGAGGAAGATCGGAATCTCGTAGCGGCGCTCGCTGAAAGTGTAGTAGCCGTTGCCCCTGGGGTTGGGGTCGATATAGGGCAGCACCATGAGCCCGATGACAATGAGCGTCGGGATCACGACTCCGGCCAGCCATGGGTCGAAGTAAACGAGGATTTCCTGCAGCCCGAGGAAGTACCAGGGGGCCTTGGAAGGGTTCGGGGTGACCTGCGGGTTGGCTGGCTCCTCGAGCGGCGCCGGCACCAGGATCGACCAGACCAGGATGCCGATGAACACCGCTATGAGCATCAGGAATTCGATGTAGATCAGGTCGGGCCAGACAAAGACCTTTTCTTTCTGCTCAGGCGTGTCCTCGAGAACCGGGTCTCCGGCAGCCATCCTCTCGTCGTTGATGACACCTTTGCGCATGGCCAGCCAGACAAAGAAGATCACCAGCCAGAGCATCAAGGTGATCGGCAAATTGTCAGGCTTGCTGAACTGGATCCAGAAATTCTCCTCGAAGGCCGACAACGCGAAATAAACGATCGGGCCTCCGAGGATGAGCAAAATCATCCACTTGTTTTGCGTGCAGAACTTCCGGTACTTGAAGAAGAGCAAGAGGAGGACGGTGGAAGCCGTCAGCATGATCTCCGGCGCGAACAACCGATCAAGCATGGCCTGGAAGGTATCGAGCATCGTATCCCTCCCCTAGAGCGGCAGGGGCCCGCCCTTGCCGGGGCCCGAGATGCCGCCGTCACGGCGAACTCGCCAGAAGTGGACGGCTAGTAGCAGAACGAAGATGAACGGAATGCCGACGCAGTGCAGGACGTAGAACCTGAGCAATGCGCCTTCCCCGACGAAGCGACCGGCGAGCAGCACGAAGCGCATGTCGGAGCCGGCCGTAATGAGCGGCACGTCCCCGAGCTGCATGAGCTGGGCCCCCGGCCCCTCTACTCCCATGAAGGGCGTTGCGCGGGCCATGTTGCTACCCACGGTGACCGCCCACATGGCCAACTGGTCCCAAGGCAGCAGGTATCCGGTAAACGAGAGCAGCAGGGTCAGCACCAGCAGCACCACACCCACGACCCAGTTGAACTCACGCGGCGGCTTGTACGAGCCGGTCAGGAACACTCGCAGCATGTGCAGCCACACCGTGATGATCATCAGGTGGGCAGTCCAGCGGTGCATCTCCCTCATCAACCCGAGCGTGGCGGATTCCGAGAGGTCGAGCATGTCCGGATAGGCATGCTGCGTGGTGGGGCGGTAGTAGAACATCAAGAGAATGCCGGTCACCGTGAGCACCAGGAACAGGAAGAAGGACAATCCGCCCATGCACCAGGTGTACGAGACGCGCACCCCTTGCTTGCGAATGCGTACGGGATGAAGGTGGAAGAAGACGTTGGTCAGGATCGCCAGCGCCCGGTTCTTGTCGTCTTTGGGCAGCTTGTGGCGGAAGACCGACTTCCACACCGGTGATCGTGTCAGTTCATTGATCGAGTTCTTGATGCGACCCATCTTTAGCCTTGCTCCCGAATCCTCATGGCACTTGCGATGCTATTCGATCAGGCAGTGTAAAGCAGAAATGAGCTCGGATCGTCCCAACCCCCTTGTTCGTAGAGGAACTTTCGGGACTTGTCCACGAGGATCTGTCCATCGTCGGCCAAAACGATGGCGGCCCGCTCCAGTGGCCGCGGTGCTGGACCCTCG
>CALAKE010000727.1 GCA_937922775.1 uncultured bacterium
CCCGAGAGCTGTAGTTCGAGGAACAGTTCTTATCGGTCCTTCCTGCAGCATCATGGCGCAGTAGATTCCAGCCAACAGCCCGCCGGCGGCTGATTCCACGTAGCCTTCAGTTCCGGCGATCTGCCCGGCGAAGAACAGATCACCCCGCAGCCGCGTCTGAAATGTCTCGGTCAGCATCCTTGGCGCATTGATGTAGGTGTTGCGGTGCACCACGCCGAAGCGCACGAATTCGGCGTGCTCGAGGCCGGGAATCAGCCGTAGCACGCGTTCCTGCTCTCCCCATTTCAGTCGGGTCTGAAAACCGACGAGCGAGTAGTTCTCCGCCGCCAGGTCGTCTTGTCGCAGCTGAACAACAGCGTGCGGACGTGCGCCTGTGCGCGGATCGCTCAAGCCAACCGGCTTCATCGGGCCGAACAAGAGCGTCTCCGCGCCGCGACGGCCGATCTCTTCCACAGGGAGGCAGCCCTCGAAGAACAGGCTCCTTTCGAAGTCGGGGATCTCCAGCACCTCCGCGGACATCAGCGCATCGTAGAAGATCTGAAACTGGGCCTCATCGAGGGGGCAGTTGATGTAATCGGCCCCGCCCTTTTCATAGCGACTGGCGACGAAGGTCTTGCTTTCATCGATGCTCTCGGCCAGGACGATGGGGCTGATGGCATCGTAGAAATAGAGGGAGCGCGTGCCGGTGATGGAACGAATCTCTTCGCTGAGGGCTGCGGAGGTGAGGGGGCCCGTGGCGATGATGCAGGGCCCGCCGGGGAGCGTCGTCACTTCCTCCCTGATGATCTCGACCTCGCTCGTGGCGGCCAGCCTGTCGGTGATTTGCTGCGCGAAGCGCATGCGGTCCACCGCGAGGGCCTTTCCAGCCGGCACGCGGTTGTCGTCGGCAGCGGCCATGAAGAGTGAGTCGAGACGCCGCATCTCCTCGTGTAGCAACCCAACCGCGTTGTCCAACGCATCAGACCGCAGCGAGTTGCTGCAGACCATTTCGGCCAGCAAGCCGCTCTTGTGCACCGGCGTCGTGACCGCGGGGCGCATCTCGTGGAGACGCACACCAATGCCGCGCCTGGCGAGTTGCCAGGCCGCCTCGGAGCCGGCCATGCCGCCGCCGATAATTGTCACCACAGGTTTATCCTGCATATCTCACCACTAGCCAGATGCCGGAACTGCCAGCGACAAGGCGTCGGAAATCGACGTCAAGAGCCTACGCAGGCTGCTCAGCGTCAGGTCCTCCTTGTCCACTGACAGGTTCGCCGACGCGATGGTCAGCGCCGCGAGTTGCCCGCTGGCACACAAATAGCCGGCCAGATCCGCGACCTCGGCGGTGCCCAGGCCGTCGGCAACCGGAAACGTCACTCCGGGAACCTCGCTCGGGTCGATGCAATCGACGTCGATGTGCAGATAGACAGCGGCCTCGGTAGGCTCCGGCGCTTCAACTGCTGTAGCCGGAGAGGAAGAAGTGCGGGCTTCAGGCGGCAGTATCGCCGCCCCGGGAAGAATCCGCTCAATGAGCTGTTCAGCCCCCAGGCTACGTAACTCGTCGACGGTCACGTGGTGAATCGGCAGCTCTGCCAGGGTGGCAAGCTCTCCGGCGTCGAGATCACGAGCCCCGATCAGCCAGGTGTCTTCAGGACGATGCGTCGGAGCGTCGGCGCCCACGCCAAGTTGCGCAGAATGACCCCGGCCCAGCGCCACCGACAACGGCATGCCGCAGAGCAGGCCGGATGGGCTCGTTTCGGCGGTGTTCAAGTCGCCGTGCGCGTCCATCCAGACAATGAGGGGTCGAGCGGACTCGTCATTTACCGGGTCACCGGTTGTCGCGGCAGCGACGGCGGCCAGGGCCCCGGGTGCGACGCCGCACTCGCCGCCGATCAGCAGGGGGAGCTCGCCGGCTTCTATGGCACCCGCCACTGCTTTCCGCACCTCACGCTGGACCACGAGAAGCTCACCTTGGTGGGGCAGTTGGCCGGCCTCGGCCATTCGCTCCTCGACGGGCTTCGGCGGCTGCCATCCAGCCGGCACCGGTACGTCGCCGCCGTCACGAACCTCGAGACCGTCGCCGGCGAGCCAGTCGAGCAGACCGGCAGCGCGCAGTCGGGCAGGAGTGTCGATCACGCCGGATTCCGGCGCTCCCCAAGCAGATGGCACGCCAATGACGGTGATTTTCATGATTCCCGTCGATGCTCCTCGTTCGCCTCCGCGGGTTCTGTTCATCGGACCCGCAGGAAGCCCGTCACTACCGGCTACGTGGCGGTCTCGTCCTCTTCCGGCTCGGTGACGAAATCACAGTCCTCATTGGGACAAACCAAGGTCACGGGCTGCCCCTTGCGCTTGTGAGTTTCGAGGTACGGATGTTTGCAGGAGGGACACTGAACAGGAACGGGTCGCTTCCAGATGGCAAATTTGCAGTCCGGGTACTGATCGCAGGCGAAGAAGATACGGCCTCTTTTCGAGCGCTTTTCAACCAACTCGCCGCCGCTGCACTCGGGGCACTTGACCCCCGTCGTATTGGGCTGGATGTAGCGGCAATCGGGGTAGTTGCTGCAACCGACGAAGATACCGAAACGGCCTTTCTTACGAACGAGGTCGGAGCCGCACTTCGGGCACTTCTCTCCCGTGGGCTCGGGTTCGTCGATCTCCACCTTGTCGGCGTCACCGTTCGCCTTGATCTGTTTGGTGTTCTTGCAGTCCGGGTACCCGGTGCAGGCGATGAAGCGGCCGAAGCGACCCCACTTGATGACCATAGGTTTGCCGCACTTCTCGCAAACCTCCTCCGTCGGCGTCTCCTCCCGCTTGACGTCGCGCATCTCGGCCTGGGCCTTCTCGAGCTCTCCGGAGAATCGTTTCCAGAAGCGCTCGAGCGCCTCGACCCAGTCCTGCTCGCCCGACTCGATCAGATCCAGGCGGTCCTCGACCTTGGCCGTGTACTGGATGTCCATGATGCGATCGAAGCTGTCGACCAGCAGGTCGACGACCACCGTGCCGAGCTCGGTGGGGGTGAAACGACGTTGTTCGAGCGTGACATAGTCGCGGTTGCGGAGTGTCGAGAGAATGGCGGCGTAGGTCGACGGACGGCCGATGCCGTTGCGTTCTAGCTCGCGCACCAGCGTGCCCTCGGTGAAACGCGGCGGCGGCTGGGTGAAATGCTGCCCCGGGATCAAGCCAAGGCAACTCAGCTTCTGACCTTCTCGCAGCGGCGGCAGCAACGAATCCTCGGCCTCGCCCTTCCTCTTACCCTCTTCACTGACCTTGCCATTCCCCTTGCGCTTGGGATCCTCGTAGACAGCCAGGAACCCCGGGAATTTCAGCACCGAGCCCTTGGCCCGGAAAACGTACACGCTTGCCTCGATGTCCGCGGCAGTCGTGTCGTAGATTGCGTCCTGCATCTGGGAAGCCACGAAGCGGCGCCAGATCAAGTCGTAAAGCTTGTGCTGATCGTCATCCAGATAGCGGCGCATCAATTCAGGCGTACGGGCCACCGATGTCGGTCGAATCGCCTCGTGTGCCTCCTGTGCGCTCTTGCGCGATTTGAATACGCGCGGCTTCGGCAGGGCGAACTCGCTGCCGAAGTTGTCGCGAATAACCTCTTGGGCTTCTTTCTGGGCCACGGTGGAGACCCGTGTCGAGTCGGTGCGCATGTAAGTGATAAGGCCGACCGAGCCCTCATCGCCGATCTCCACACCTTCGTAGAGCTGCTGGGCGAGGGCCATCGTGCGCCGGACGGAAGAGCGTAGGCGCCGATAGGCGCCCTGCTGCAGCGTCGAGGTCGTAAACGGCGGCTGAGGCTTCCGACGGCGCTCCTTGGCATCGACCTTGGCGACTACCATGCCGGCGCTGGAGTCGCTCGCGACGGAACAGAGCTGGTTGATCGACTGCTCCTTGGGATCTTCTACGCCAAGGTCGGAGAGAATGGCCATCGCGGTCGGGCCATCCGGGATCTCGATCTTCTTGCCATTCTTGCGGCGCAGCTCGGCTTCGAACTGAGGCGGCTCGTCGGCCTCGAGCTGAGCCACGATGGACCAATACTCTTGCGGCTTGAAGGCCTGGATCTCACGCTCGCGGTCAACGACCAGCCGCAAAGCCACGGACTGCACGCGCCCGGCGGAGATTCCCCGCCGCACCTTGTCCCACAGGAGCGGCGAGAGCTTGTATCCCACGAGGCGATCGAGGACACGCCTCGCCTGCTGTGCATCCACCTTGTGCATGTCCACCTGGGTAGGGGACTCGAAGGCGCGCTCGATTCCCTGTTTGGTGATTTCTTCGAGAGATACCCGGTAAACAGGCTTTTCCCCACCATCCAGCAACTCGAGGAGGTGCCAGCCAATCGCCTCGCCCTCACGATCGGGGTCAGTGGCGAGGTAGATCGTGTCGGCTTTCTTCGCCGCCTTCTTGATTTCGGCAACGACCTTCTTCTTGTCGTCGATGGTGGCATACGTCAGTGCGAAGCCGTTCTCGACATCGACCGCGAGATCCTTCTTGGGCAGATCACGCACATGTCCCATGGAAGCGATGACCGTGTAGTCGTCGCCCAAGTATCGATTGATGGTCCGTGCCTTCGCAGGCGACTCGACGATGACGAGAGAGTTACTCATGATGATCGATATGCACGCAGTTCTAGTGTCCCGGGCCGGGGCACTCGCTTGCACTTCTTAACACAGTAATGGTTCCGACGTGGAGAATGACCACAAAGAAGCCCGTACGAGACCTTAGTGCTACCCACCTCTCGCACAGGCTGCAGTAGGCTACACCCTTCCACCCCGCCGCCATAGCACCCTGCACCACGAGTGCGGCTGATTTCAAGTCCGAGGCCGTCTCGGCGGCGATCCTCAGCGCAATTCGTCGAGAGGATCAGAGGAGGCTTGTTGCAGATCCTGCTGTCCCGTTCGCTCATAGCGTTGGCCTCCCAGGGAGCGGACCAAGCCCCGCACTTCGAGGCTCGTAAGGGCAGACAGCAAGGCCGGCACGGCAAGCCCCGAGCGTGCCGCGAGCTCCTCACTCCCGCAGACCCCAGAGGCCGGGATTGCCGCCAAGCAAGCAAGCTCAGGAGTCGAAAGGTCCTGGGGTTCTCCTTGCCCTGCCCGGGAAACGGTCGCCGCATGTCGCGCCCGTGCCGCAGCTTCGAGCTCGGGGTGGAGATGCTCGATTACGTCTTGCCACGAGGAGCAAACATGTGCGCCTTCTCCGAGTAGCGCATTTGCACCCTCGCTCGTAGCAGAGGTGACAGGGCCGGGAACCACCACCACCTCACGACCGGACTGCTGGGCGAGCCGGGCGGTGATTCTGGCGCCGCTACGGGCAGCGGCCTCTACCACCACGGTGACGCGGGCCAGGCCCGCGATCAGTCGGTTGCGCTGCGGGAAATTCCAGCGGGCGACTCGTGTGCGCAGGGGAAATTCAGTGAGGAGAGCACCCTGCCGTGCGATACGACGGGCGAGCGCATAGTGCCGGGCTGGGTAAACGCGCTCGATTCCGCACGGCAACACGGCGACAGTCGGGCCGCCACCCTCGAGAGCGCCCCGGTGAGCCGCGGCATCGATACCTCGCGCTAGCCCAGAGACCACGGTGAGTCCGGCGTACGCTAGCTCGGTGGCGAGCCGAAAGGCGGTTCTGCGTCCATAGCCGGTGCAATCACGCGAGCCGACGATGGCGATGCCTGGCGCAGATGGAATCTCGCCGCGCACATACAGAACTGGGGGAGGATCCGCGATCTCGGCCAAGTCACGTGAATACTCGGGGGATCCATGCGCAATGATCCTGCCGCCCGCCTCGCGCACCTCGACGGCTGCCGCAGCCGTCCGGCAGCGCCACTCCCCCACTTCCCATGGCGGCGCACGGAACTTCACCTCTCTGCGCGCAAGCGCGCGGACCGCAGCCACGGGATCCATCCGCTCACCGAGGAGCTCGCGCCGATCGCTAGGTGACAGGGAAGAGGCCAAGGCGAGCATTTGCCAGGCCTCCTCGGGCCGCAGGGGCCCCCGCTGCCGTTGCGCCGCCGAAGCGGGTGTTGTTCGGTGCGCTTCCTGCCCGGGCTCGAGTGCTTTCACGGCTTCTCTCTCGATGCAGTTCTGGCGGAACGAAGTGCCTCCTTCACCGATTAGACGGCCACCAGCCAGCCGTTTCACGCGTGTCACGCGAGCCACAGAGGCCGTGTGGCACGCTTGCGGCAGCGTGCAACGCGTCAGTAGAATCGAAGAGTCTCTCCTTTCATCCCCGGCTATGGGTCCCCGCCCAGTCAACTCGCCGCTTCACCAAGGACCGTGGATTCATGTCGCTGAACCATTTGCTCGGCCGCAGCCACTGGCGCCGCCCGCAACGGCGTGCCTTCGGCTCGGTCTATCTGCCGCTCGCAGCGGGCACCCTCTGCCTGGTTCTCATCTGTGGGGTCGCTTCCGCGGCCGCACTCGACGCCAGAGCCACCCAATCCAATGAGGAGCGCATCAACAAGGCGCGGGAGGAGTGCGAGGACGG
>CALAKE010000728.1 GCA_937922775.1 uncultured bacterium
TGTTGAGGCCCTCGTCGAGCCATGCCTCTTCCATCTCGTTGTTGGCAACGAGCCCGTACCAAAACTGGTGGCCAAACTCGTGCACCGTCACCACTTCCTGGAAAAGCAGGCCGTTGAGCGGCCAGAAGCGCGCCGGGTAGAGGTCGTCACTGGTGAAGAAGGTGGGGTACTCCATGCCGCCACCGGTCACCCCGTCGGCGGGCACGAGCACGGTGACGTTGTCGTAGGGATAAGCACCGTACCAGAGCCCGTACCACTTCAGGCCGTTCATGGTGGCCTCGAGATGGCGCTCGGCGTTGTACGCGAAGGCAGGGGGAATCAGCAGCGTGACTTCGACCGGCTGCAGTTGCAGATTCTCGTAGTCCAAATCGAGCAGGCGGGCCACCTCGTCGAGCTCTTGCCAGGTGATCTCTTCTTCGGGGTCGAAGGTGCGAACAATCTCGACGAACCCCGGATATGCTGTCCAGGCGAAATCATGGATGTTCTCCTGGAGGAAGATGTGGGTGGTCGTCCCGTCGCCTCTGCTCAGGTTCTCGGTCTTGCGGCCGCTGGCACCCACCACAAATCGCTCAGGAGCTGTAATCCGCACCTCGTAGTCACCAAAATCGGCGAAGAACTCCGTGTTGGCGTGGAACTGGTGCGTGTTCCAGCCCGCCTCCGTCGCGCCGCCCTCGCCGACCTCCTCGAATACCCCGACCTTGGGAAACCACTGGGTGGCGATGAAATACTCCCCCCATACTCCTGAGCGCTCCATGCGACGTGGCAGCTTGGTGGTGAAGCTGAGCTGCACATCGATTTCACCACCGGGTGGAACGGGCGAGGGGAAATCCACCGAGAAGACGGTGCGATCCTCTGCGTTGTCGTCGTCGGGATGACGCCAGCGCAAGGTCGGCAATAGGTCAGTCCCGTTGGTGAGACTCACCGCCTCGACGTCGGTGTAGCCGATCCGCTCTGCCATGGATCCCGGCGCCCGAGGGAAACCACCCCACTCGCGTGCCTTTGTAGAGGATTCGTTCATGAAGGCGTTGTGGTAGAGGTGGAACCACATATCCCCCACGGGCACCGCAGAGTCATTCACCCATGTCAATGTCTGTGAGCCATGCAGGAGGCCGGTCTCGGGCTCGAGGCGCACTTCGATCAAGTATGAGGCGATCGGCGCGGGGACATCACCCGACTCAGCGTCCTCTCCCATCTCGCTGTCCGTCTGAGCAGGCTCTGTGGGCGCAGTGGGAGCCGGCCGCGCTTGTCCCTCCACCACGGACGTGGACTCCTCTTGCCCGAGGACCACAGTCACCGCGATCAAGGCGACGGCCAGCATACCGGCGACCAGAAGCGGCACTCGCGCTATCGACAAGCTCGAAATGGAGTCAGTCAAGGACGCCTGCCGCCTTCTTCGGGTCAACGGCCAAGACAAACGCGGCCTCTCCGGGCTGATCTGGCGTCACCGTATAGGCGTAATCGATGTTGATTCCAGCGTTTCCAAGCACCTCGGCGACCTCGGCCAGGTTGCCGGGCTCGTCGGGAAGATGAAGTCGCAGCACGTCGGCAACCGCGCAAGCGAATCCTTCATCGTCGAGTAACTCCTGGGCCCGGTCGGTATCCGAGACGAACAGGCGAGCCACACCACCCCAGACCGCGAAGCCCTCGATATTGATTCCGGCTTCGCTGAGGACTACAGAAACCTGCCCGAGAACGCCGGGTTTGTTAGCGATGGGGACTCGTAACTCTTGCGCTGCGGGCATCGATGAACTCCTGTGCCGATGAGGATTTCGCAGGTATCCTACGCCATCGGCCTCCTACTGGTCACCCTGGTAAGCTGACGACATGCACGTCAAGGTGAAGGTCAATGCGGGCGCGCAAAGTGAGAGCGTGCGGCAACTCTCCGACGGCTCGTACCAGGTTCGCACCCGTGCTCCCGCTACCCGGGGAAAGGCCAACCGCCGGGTGCTGGAGCTCCTGGCTGATCATCTCGGTCTGCACCCCTCTGAGATCGAAATCGTGGCGGGGCACACCAGCCCCATCAAGCACATGAGGCTGCGCAGGCAGAAGCGAGAGCTCCGCTGAGACCCCGCCTGCCGGAGCGCCAGTGACCCGTTGAGAATCTCGGGCTATTCGTTCGTGAGGGCTAACTGCCCTCTCGCCAGTTGATCCCTCAGCCAAGCGACCGCGATTCTTTAACCGCGATCTCATCGCCGGAGATCAACGCATTCACGGCGTCTGCCATGTAGGTCTCTGTAACTTGCTCCGGGTCTTTGGAATCGTCGATGCCTCCCGTGTACACGAGCAGCCCATCGGCGTCGAAGAGGAAGACCTCCGGTGTGCGGGTGGCGCCGAAGGCCCGCGCCACATCGGAGGTGGCGTCGACCACGTACGGGAACTCGAAGCCGAGCTCCTTGGCCCGTTGCTGCATCCCCTCGAAGCTATCGACCTCTGCCTGGGCGGGGTCGTTCGGGTTGATGACGATGACCCCGACACCTGCTTCCTGGAATTTGTTCAGGTACATCGCGATGCGGTCCTGATAGGCAAGCACGGAGCCGCAACTGTTGCACGAGAACATGACGAGCGTGCCGTACTCGCCGGCTGCACCGGTAATGGACAACTCTCCGCCGTCGATGTTCTTCATCACCACATCGGCCATAGGTGCGGGCTGGCCGATCGCCAGCCGGTCCGCGCCGGCACTGGCCACACTTGCGCACAAGGCCACAACGAGAGCCGCGAAGACAATCGCGCGGGTTACTTTCATGACGATTCCTCCGTTCCAGGTGGATTGATTTCAAAGGATGGTTTCAAGACCTCGAGGACGCGGCTCTCGAATTCCTCATAAGAGGCCTCGCCCTCCCAGAAGTGCTGCACCGTCCCGTGCGCGTCGTAGATCAAGGTCGCAGGCAGGAGACCCGACCACTCCGGGTAGAACGTGTCGATGAACTCCATGTCCTTGCCAACCTTCAGGTAGGAGGGAAAGTCGACGCCCTGATCGGTGAGAAACTTCTGGACCTGCGGGATGTCCTCCTTCATGTCACCTGAGACGAAGACCACTTCCAGGCCCTGCGACTGGTAGGTGCGGTATAGGCGGACAATCCCGGGAAACTCCGCGCGACACGGCATGCACCACGTCGCCCAGAGATTCACCAACACGACTTCGGCGTCGGATTCTCCGATGATCTCGAGCAACTCGGAAGCAGACACGGGGCGAACGTCGACCTGAGCGCTCGCGCCCACGCCCTGGGGAGCGCCGGAGAACGTCGCGGCAGAGCACCCTATCGCCGATATCGTCAGCAGCGCCACCGCGGCAAGTCTCGCAACCCAGCCGAGATTCATCACGTGATCAGAACCCTCCATGAGGCGCCGAGACTACCGATGTCGCGGCGCCAACCCCTAGAGCCATTCTACGGAGGGCTCCGCCAATCGACAAAGGGTGCCGCCCCGAGGAAATGTGCACGCCGGCAAAAGCCTGACCAGAGGCTCATTCCACCGGCAGACCGGCCGCGCGCCAGCCCAGCATTCCGCCGGTGAGATTGAGAATGCCCTCGATCCCCTTCCTGCGGAGCGCGCTGGAGACAGCCGTCGAACGATACCCACTTCTGCACATGACGACGAGAGGACCGGCGCCTTCGGGAACGCCGGCGAGGCTTTCCGCGAGCTCGCCCCCCTGGATATGTGCCGAGCCCGGGACATGCCCCGATCTCCATTCATCCTCGTCCCTGATGTCGAGAACCCGCATCGGCCGGCCTGCCGAGACAGAATCGTGGAGCTGCTGAGCCGAGATCTGGTGAAGTTCTTCGACCGGCATTCCCGCCTCACACCACGCATTGATGCCACCCGCCAAATATCCCCGTACTTGGTCGAGGCCGACCCGGGAGAGGCACCGACGGGCTTCCGCCAGCTGGTCTTCGTCCTCAGCGACCAGAAGGATGGGCTGGTCGTAGGGCACCAACCAGGATGCCCATGTGGAGAGGCTGCCACGGGTACCGACCGCCAGGGAGTTGGGAACATGTACTCCAGCAAAAGCCACCTTGTCGCGCAGGTCGACGACCGTCGCCCCCTGTGTCTCGACAAACGCCTGGAAGTCGCGCGGCTCGAGGGCCCGCGGCTCCTCCAGTCTTCCCAGCGCCTCCGGGCCGACACTGTTGAGCACTTTCATACGCCGGTAGTAAGGAGGAAACGGCGGCACATTGCTCAGAATCATGTCGACGAATTCTTGTTCGCCAAGATCGGGATTCAAGTAGGGATTGGCGATACGTTCGAAGCCGAGCGTCGAGGTCGGCCGGCCGCTCATGCCGGCCCCACACATCGATCCCGCGCCATGGGCAGGCGCTATCTCGAGACCATCGGGGAGGCCCGCAAGCTTGTTGCGAACGCTGTCGTACTGGCGGTGCGCGAGCTCGAGCTTGGCCTCTTCACCCAGCAGGTCCGGGCGCCCGAGTGATCCGACGAAGAGAAAGTCACCCGTCAGGAAGATCTCGGGCACCTCAGAAGTCCGCGCCATCTCGTAGACGAGATAGGCCATGTGCTCCGGCGTGTGGCCGGGAGTAAACACCGCCTCGATGCGCACCGCCCCCACATCGAGGCGCTCACCATGCTCGATCGTCCGGTGCTCGTACTCGACGTCGTACAACTCGCCTTCGTCATAGGCCGACAACACGAGATCCGCGCCCGCACGCTCGGCCAGATCCTTAGCCCCCGAGGCGTAGTCGGCGTGGATATGGGTTTCGAACACGTGGGTGATGCGCAGTTCGGATTCGGCTGCCCAGTCCAAGTATCGATCGGTATTGCGCTCCGGATCGACAATCGCAGCCTCGCCCGCCCCTGGACAACCAACGCCATAGGAATAGTGCGCCAGGTCCGCCACCTCGAAACGCTTGAACAGCATTGTTACCTCCCCGCTCTCAGATCACCGAGCAGATCAACCCTCGCCTTCGGATGTCTTTCCTTGCAGAAACCGCTCGAAGAAGTCGGCCGCCGCACCATAGAAGGCCAGCAACCTCTCGTGCAATAGGTACTCATGGGTCTCGTCCGGGTAAACCTGCAACTCGACGTGAACGCCTTTGGCCCGCAGCGCTTGCGCGAGACCCACAGTTTGCGAGAACGGAACGTTGCGGTCGTCGTCACCGTGGCTCAGGAATACCGGCGATTCCCAGGTATCGATGAAGTGAGCTGGCGACGATTGATAGGCCTGACTCGACGGATCCGATGGGTTCCAGGCGTGTACGCCGTTCAGATCCACCCCAGCGGCGAAGATGTCGGAGTTGCGGGCCAGGGCCATGGCAGCGAGATAGCCGCCCCACGATCCGCCCCACACCCCGACCTTTTGGGGGTCGACCTCAGGCCGGTCGCGCAAGTAGCGCCCGGCCAGCAATACGTCAGCATACTCAGAGGCCCCTCTCCGACCGGTTCCCGGCGCCATGCGGAAATCGCGCCCATAGCCAACGCCACCACGGAAATTCACGGACAGCACCACAAAGCCGCGATTCGCCAGGTACTGATGAAAGGCGTAGGTGTTCGAGTAGTACTGCTTGTAGTGATATCCAAGGAGCATTTGGCGGCGCGGGCCACCGTGCATGAACAGGACGGCGGCGCGTCCGTCTCCGGCCTGCGCCCCGAGTGGCAGGAAAAGCTGAGTGTGAATCGCGAGACCGTCTTCAGACTCGAGGATCACCTGAGTGGGAACGACCTGGTCATAGGTCGGGAAATCGTACGGCAACCTCGGGGCGATCACGCGTGGCTCTCCCCCCTCAGCGGAGACGATCGCAACCGATTGGGGCTGGATTGCGGTGGCATGGAATAGAGCCACCTCATCTCCGGAGCTCAGCACTGCGGGGGTGGTTTCGATGCCGTCGTCGCCAGTGAGCGAGATCGGCGCACCGCCTTCGGTGGAGATTTTCCACAAGTGACGGCGGTCGATGTCGCCCTGGTTGCTGTCATAGAAGAGCCATTGGCCGTCATTTGACACATCGATGTGTTCAACGATGCTGTCCCAGGGCATCAGATCGATCGCCTCCCCACCTTCCACTGAAAGCGAGAAGACGTGCGCCCAGTTGTCGTTTTCGGCGATAAACAGAAGCCGGCCGTTGGCGGTCCAGCGCAACGATGAGAGATTCACATACCAGGGCCGGCCGGCAGGGGGATTCCAGATTTCGTACCCGTCCCCAGTTGCCACGTCAGCAGTCCAAATTGTCACCTGGTGGCCACCACGGAATGTCGCCGCGCCGCGGAAGGCCGCGCCGGGTGTGCGAAAAAACGCCACTTGTGTGCCGTCGGGCGACCAGGCGGGGTTGAGGTCTCGGTCCACCCCGGGAGCCAGCCAGGAAATACTCTCGGATTCTCTGTCGAAGATGCCGATGAAGCTGTGGTCGCCCCGGTCGCTGACGAAGGCTAGACGGCGACTGTCGGGAGACCAAGTCGGTGAACCGTTGCTGCCCGCAGCGCTGAACAACCGCCGGGAACCATTGCCATCACCCTGGGAGCCCAGCGAATCGCCGCCCCACTGAGGGTGCACGGGCACCTCATGGATCTGCCCGTCGCGCACGAAGGCGACCCACTGGCCGGACGGCGAAAGTTTCGGTCGGTTTCCACGAGCCAGTTGCCACGGCTCGCCGCCGCGCGTGTTGATGGCCCAGATCGTCTGCTCTCGTCCCACAGGCTCACTGCGCGGGTTCGGGTGGATCCCCTCTCGGTTGGCATAGCCCCCACGCACGAAGACGACGACGGAGCCATCATCTGAAATCCTGATCTCCGGCATCTCCCATCCATCATCGCCGGTGAAACGAGTGAGTTGCTCCGGCCGATAGTCGGGGGGGACAGCCGTCCAAACGTTTCGCGGCCCCTCGTCGTATTGAGTCCAGGCAATGCGATCAGCGTCGCGTGCAGAAACCAGATGATCGGGATACGGAGCACTGAAAATCTGCTCCAGAGTGAACCTGTCCTGGGCCGACGCCTCCGCCAGCGTGCTCGGATACCCGGTCAACGGAGCCGGGTGCCCGATCACCGATCCCACAATCAGGAGCGACGCCGCATAGGCTGCTAAGAAGATTCGACCGACCACTTGGGCACCTCCACCTTCCTGGAGTCCAGTTTTTTCACCACCACATCAGCGTCAGCGAATGGCCGGCCGGGACGAGCGCCGAGGGGGCAGGAATCCGGCCTCGTCAAACGCCACACGCACCTCTTCGGGCAACTCGCGCGCATGGAAAACCTTCCGATCCACGGTCGCAACCCGGAGCTCACCGCGTGCCGCATGGTCGCCATGCTCCCCGCGGATGATTTCGAAGCCGTAGGTGAGGCTGACTGCATCCCACCTCTCGATGTAGAGACACACCTTGAACGGGTCGTCGTAGCGCAACGGGCGCATGTATTTACAGTTGAACTCAATACGGGGGAGCCAGATGTCGAAGCGATCGAAGCTCTCGGAGAGTGGCACACCCGCCTCACGCCACAATTCTGCCTCTGCGTACTCGACCCAGCGGCAATAGGCGCCGTAGTAGACCACACCGCCCGTGTCCGTATCCGACCAGGCTACTCTACGGTCGAGCTTGGTCTTCCTGAGGTCACTCATCATCCTCCCGATGCGGCTCCTTGGCCCTGCTCCCGAAGCAGTAGATACCTTATTTCGGTTTCGGTGCTCACACGCTGGGAAGCCAGTACCCAGTCGACCTGAATACCTGTGAGCGCTCGGTAATCGATGCCATTTCGGCGGAGGTCAGAGGCGAGAACTCGGTCGCGATCTTGACCACTTCTTCGAGAGTATAGAGGGAGTCCATACCCACGACGGCGGTAGCGATCGGCAAAGACAACGCGTAGCGCAGATAGTCTTCAGCCGAAGGCAAGTCCGGCTGGTCGAAGGCCTCTGGCGGTGGGCCAAATCGATCCTTCCGGTCGAGGTGGGTCGCATTCTCCTGGAAGAAGTAGCCATGGCCGCACGTCTTCATCCCGATCACGGCAATGTTGCGCTCGCTCGTCATCGGCAGTACGTCCGCCTCGAAGTCCGGATAGCGAACAGCGTTGAGGGGAACCTGGATGGCGTCGGGTTCGAGCCTTTCGAGGCCCACCAGCGTTACCTCGGGCAAGTGACAGGAGAAGCCTCGGAACCGCACTACCCCCTGGCCGATCAGTTCGCGGATCGCCCGATCGGCCCCGCCCTGCGAGGTAACCTGGTCGATCTGATCTTCTGAGCGCAGGTTATGGTGCAGGATGAGGTCGATCTTGTCGGTGCGCATGAGCTCGAGGCTGCTCTCCATCTCGCGCATGGCGCCGTCGTAGTCGCGTTCACCCACCTTGGTCTCAATGAAAACGCCGTCGCGATGGGTCTCCATGGCAAAACCAATGCGTGGCTCGCTGGATCCGTAGTTCGCTCCCGTCTCGACATAGGCTACGCCCATCTCAACGGCACGCCTGACGAGATCCGCAGCGGGCTCATCGTCGGGAATCGCGTCGGTGAACCTGCTGCCACCGCCGAGCGCGATCACCGGAACCTCGACTCCGGTGCTGCCAAATGGGCGTCGAGGGAAAGCGGCAGCGGCGACCTCGCCGTCCTCGCCCAGCTCGGTTGCGGGCGGCTGCGAGCAGGCCAATGGCGCTAAAGCTGCGGCGCCCGCGACAGCGGCTGTGGAACCGATGAGTTTACGACGCGAGATTCCCCGCTGAGACACAGACAGATCCTCGTCCTTCTTCATGCTCCCCTCCGAATCAGCTACTTGCGTGGCTGCTCCATGCCGGCAACGATTCTATAGCTCGGGTCGTACTCCTCTTCTGGCCTCTCATTCCGGATCGCGATGTCCGGGGCATCATAGCCCGCCGGTCGCCAACAATCGCTCAGCCGCCGCCGCGGACCGGTCGAGAGCCTCGAGCAGGCGGTTGTGCTCACGGATGAGGCTCACTTCGGCGAAGCGGTAACGGTCGCTCGCCGGGTCCTCCTCGGCGAGAATACCCAGCGCTGTAAACCCCGGCAGCGGGCTGGAGTCGAGACCAGGGTCAGGGTGGAATGGACTCGACGGCGAGTACAGCACCCGGTGCAGCGGCCGGAGGATGTCTACCAGAGCAATGTCCACCTGCCTGCCTCCGCCGCCAGCAAGCGCGCGTTGGATGCCCTCGACAAGCCCGCGCAGGTGCACCTGCCTGCGACGAGCCTCCCCCAGGTCGAACCGTTCGCCGGCCTCGGCTTGTCTGCGCTCGATCGCAGCGCCGAAAGCATCGACCTCGGCCAACAGATCCACCGGCAGGACAGGCTCGGCAAGCAGAGCCGCCAATCCATCGGAATATAGGTCCGCATCGACTTTCAGTACCTCGGGATCAACTTTGTCAATGGTGTCGTCGGGCGTATGCCACCACCAGTAGCCTCCGTCCTCGGCTAGGCGGTTGTGATTGAACTGCAACAATGGCAAGCCGACCCCGTTGAAGGATTGGTCGGAGTTGCGGCCAGGCCTGCTCGGGTCGATCTCCGCGCCAGACCTTTCCTGCACTACCGTCGCTGCCAGGCCAACCAGCGCCGCGGACGCATTTGCGCTGAAGCGCTTGGCGTCCTTCTGACCGATGCCGTCAACGTTTACGTATGCGACCGCGTTCGATGTGAGGTCGGCGAAGAAATTGTCCGCGAACCAGGTCGAGCCACCGTAGCGGGCGTTGCTGTGTCCCGGCCACCAGGCCACGACGAGGCCGCGACGCAACTGGTGTCGATGCTGGTAGAAAGCGCGCGCTAGTTCGAGCATCGCGGCGTTCGACGCGCCCTCATCGCAGGCGCCGTGGTACCAAGCGTCGATGTGGCCGCCAAAAAGAACGTACGGTGCATCAGGGGCGGGTGCCGGTATGCGGGCCACAACCAGACGGTGCTCCTTCCACCCAGTGTCCACCACAGTGGTCAAGCGGACACGCACCGTGCCTCTACTCATCAGATTGCGCAAGGCTTCTCCATCGCTCTTCTTGACATGAGCAGCCGGCAGAGTCGGGAGCCGATGGTAGTTGCGCAGGGAGGGCGTGCCCCACGTGGTCGTGACGATCAGGTCATTGAGCCGTTCCTGGGAATTGACGAAGATGGCTCCAGCCGCCCCCATGAGCGCGAGTTGATCTACCGATGCCGTTCCGGGGATCCCTTCGATCAGAGCGATGGCCCCGGAGAGGTCCAAGAGACCCGCCTGCGTGGGGGCGACCTGGGTCGATCGTCCCCCGCGCGAGTCCCCCGCAGCGGAGTCCCGCCCAGCACCGTCTCCACGCAACACCAACCGCTCTCCTGTGCCAGGCTCGAGATCCGGAAGATCGTCGAGAGTCCCCACGTCGACTAGCCTCCCTTCGAGGCGTTCGGCGGCGGCTGAGAAGGAATAAGTGATCGCCTCAGGTTGGAGATCGGCGCCGATGACCTCGATACTGGCGGTAATTGGATCGCTGGCGTAGGCCTGAAATGTGTAGACGTCGACGGGTATGCCGTCACCCTCTAGGACGGCGACAACGTGATCGATGGCCGCGCTCTCACCCTCGCTGCCCGAGGGTCGCTCGTATTGTGCGATGGCTTCGAGTTGTTCCTCGAGCCCGGATGGAGTGACCAGCGATCTGACCACTTCGGCGAGCTCTAGCCCCTGCGAGTCCGGGGGTGGAGCTGAGCAACCCGAGAGCATTGGGGTAAGAAGAACCATGATCGCTGCCAGAAGAACGCTGCGTCGCGCACTGAGCATCGGATATCCCTCGCTTCCACGGCGATGAAGGGCAAAGAGGCAATCCGGCGACAACCGAGGATGCCGTTCGTTTCCTGACAACCTATTCCTTCGGCGAGGGCGTCTCCAGTGAACATTTGCTAGCCTGCAGTCCTCTACAACAGCGGGAGGAAAACTCGATGAGGCGCCACCTCGTGTATTGGAAGAGCAAGCTTCTGACTGCCGGCAGCCTCGCCGTCGGCGTTCTGGTCGGCACGATCATGAGCGCATCGCTCACCGGCAGCGCTGCGCTACCTTCGGCCCAGGACAACAATGCCGTAATGCAACTACAGCAACAGATGAACAGCTTGCGTCTGGAGCTCTCCAACCGGATGAGCACGATGGAGATCGACATCGATCAGATCGAACGTCGGGTGGTCGACCTGCAGAATCGACTGCAGCCGTTGGAAAACGATCTCCGACAGCTCGCGCTGGCACCGCAAGCCGCGGCCCCGAGACCCCAGGAGCCGACCGCGGAGAGGGTTGTATCTCTGGACACTGCCGCCGGGTCCGAGCTACGGCTCTACGATGCGCTCGGCAACTTGCGCGTACGATTGGCCGCCTCTCGAGAGCAGGGAGAGCTCACTCTGTACGACGCCGCCGGAAACGAGATCTTCCGACGCTAGCTCATGCTACTCGTAGCGCAGCGCCTCCATGGGGTCGACACGCGCAGCCCGCCGTGCAGGCAGGTAGTTCGCCAGGAACGCCACAGAGAGCAGTAGGAGTGCGGCTCCGGAGAAAGCCACCACGTCCACAGCGCTGATCCCATAGAGCATGGTCGCAAGGACACGGCTCATCCCCGCCGCGAGCACGACTCCGATCGCCACGCCGATCAGCGCCAGCACCATTCCCTGCCTCACCACCAGCTTCATCACCTCGGCGGCCCGGGCTCCGAGGGCCATACGGATGCCGATCTCATGCGTGCGGCGGCTCACGGAGTAGGCGATCACGCCGTACAACCCCACGGCTGCCAATCCCAGGGCCAGCATGCCGAAGATACCGAGCAGCGTGGCCCCCATCCGAACAGGTGCGAGCTTGAGCGCCACGTTGTAGCTCATCGGCTCCGCCATGACGAACGTGAGATCGGGATCGAGCGCGAGAATCTCGCGCCGCGCCAGGTCGAGCGTCGAGACGGGGTCCCCTGCCGCCCGCACCATCACGTAGGAGAATGACGACGGGAACTGCCACCAGGCGAGGTGCACATAGGGCGTCGGTTCTTCCCCGACGGTATTGATCTTGTGATTGGCTGCCACGCCGACGATCTCCACCTCCGGCCCGTCGATGTCTCCTCTGCGAATGCGCTTGCCGACGGGATTCTCATCGGGCCAGAAGCGGTCGGCCATTGCTTCGTTGATGATGATGACGGTCGGGCTGTCTGCGGTATCGGCTTCGTTGAATGTCCTTCCCTGCAGGATGGGAACTCCGGCGGTTCCGAAATACGACTCGTCGACCCGCGTGACGTTCAGCGTGACAGTGGGATTGTCAGGAGACGGCTCGTGCCCCTCGATATAGAAGCCGTTCTGATTCATGTTGATGTCAAGTGGAATACGCTGCACGAGCGATACTGCCTCGACACCCGGGACTGCCTTCACTCGCGCGACGGC